>JAYUZN010000026.1:0-6020 GCA_043751755.1 Bacteroidota bacterium
AAATGTATATTTTACATCTGCGTTAAATCTGCGTCCCCATCTGCGCAAATCTGCGTGAACCCCAATACTAAAAAAAACTACACGCTTTTGGCAAAATAAATACACAGCCCGTAGCCTATTTTGTGTATTTACGTCAAAAATATAGGTATCTTTGAGCAAAATTTACATTTAATTTTCAGATAATTATGAAAACGTCCATATTGACCATTTTTCTCGCAGCTACTGCCTTGTGGCTGTCAAGTTGTAGCACAGGACGCATCGCTTCGGCTACGGAGTATGATAGCGTTTATTTTGGCAAAACAGACAATGTCGTGTATAACACTCCACAAGATGGAGAAGATGACCAAAATCAGCAGTATGCCCGTCAGAATACAGACGAAAGCCGCGATGATGATTTCTACTACTCCCGCCGTGTGCGCCGTTTTGGGGATAACAACAACAATAATAACGATTGGCGGTATTATGACCCCTATTATTCCAATGACCTCTACTATTCTATGGGAACGCCCTCGTGGAATAGCTGGAATAATAATGGCTGGTACAATCCGACCTCTCCCTACATTGGCTCGCCTTGGGGCGGCTACAATGGCATGAGTGGCTATGGATACGGCTACGGAAATGGGGGCTACGGCGGCTATGGTGGCTGCTACAATAGCCCCTATACTTGGGGAAGTTACAATCCTTGGGTAAGCAATTATTATGGCTATTCGCCCTGGACTTCAGGCTATTGTGGCTACAACTATGGCATGTCGAATCCGTATTATTACAGCAACTACAGCCCTTGGAACAATGCCTATTATACGGTTCAGGCGAACGTAAATACAGGCACAATCATGCCGAACAGAGGCGTAACTTCGGGCTTGGCTCCTGCGACAAGTTTGGTAAACGGGGGCGGCTCACGTCCTACTTTGAGTACGCCCGGCAGAAATAATACAGGAACCGTCATAAATCCTGCAACAGGCGTAAATACAAGTGGCGGTTTGATGGCTATGCCTACCAAGCCGGGACGTTATACTACACCTCGCTCTGATACAGAGTTCGGCAACAAGCCGCCCAAAACTTATACTGCTCCAGCAGGTCAGGTCAATGGCGGAAGTCGTCCTGCTACTTCTCCTGCAAATACGCCTCGCCCGTCTTATTCTTCGCCTTCTGAAAGCAAACCGCAAACACAACCTGCCCACACAAATCGCCCGCCTGTGTATGTTTCGCCTTCTGAAAGCAAACCGCAAACGCAACCTGCCCACACGAATCGTCCGCCTGTGTATTCGGCTCCTTCTGACAGCAAACCGCATACACAACCTGCAAATACGCCCAAATCTTCCTGGAATCCGCCTGCGCCGTCTCGTTCAGAAAGTCATTCAAGCCCTTCACCTTCCACGCCAAGTCGTTCTTCTTCAGGTGGGAGTACAGGCGGAGGCGGTGGGCATAGACCTAAATAATGCCGCATAATTTCACGCAGATTTTCGCAGATAAAGACGCAGATTTCACGCAGATGTACACGACTATTTGCGAAAATCTGCGGTTAAATCTGTGAAAATCTGCGTGACCCAAAACGAAAAAAATATGCAAAAATATCTTTCCTTTTTATTCATAATCGCCTCTTTTTCAGCGTTTTCACAAAACGAATTAGACGCACTTCGTTACTCAAATGATGCCTTACAAGGAACTGCTCGCGCCATAGGCGTAGGCGGCGCAATGTCGGCTGTAGGGGCAGATTTGTCCGCAGCAGCCCTCAATCCTGCGGGCTTGGGTTTGTACCAATTTTCTGACCTAAACCTCAGCTTCAATGCTCAACCTACAACGGATAATGTGAGTTATTTGGGGGCAAAAAGTAGCGCAAATGCCAGCCCTTTTTTTGTACAAACGGCAGGCATGGCTATCAATGGGCGGATTTTTGACAAACATGGAGACGCAAAAGAAAGCGGTTTGAAGGCTTATAATATCGCTTTTGGCTATCAAAGATTAGACAATTATCGTAGCACTTATGACGTAACAGGCTATAATAAGTACAATTCTATGACCGATTATTTTGCGCAATCAGCTAATGGACAAGTAGATAGCACTCTGACCAATCTCAATTATCCTGCATCTGCCGCTTATCAAACCTACGCCATTAATCCTATTTCGGGCGAAACCAACCAATATTATGGGGCTTTTCCAGGGGGCGGTTTGCAACAGAAAATAGAGCTTACGCAGTCGGGCAGAAAAGGGGAGTCTTACATTGCGTTGGCAGGAAATGTGAGCGACAAATTGTATATTGGCGCAAGGGTGGGTTTTCAAAGCATTAAATATAAGCAAAATCTGACGATTTCCGAAGAGGATATAAACAATTTGCATCAAACTTATAACCCAAATCCCAACAGTTTGGATTTTCCTGCAAGGCAATTTTATTATAAACAGTCTTTTGAAGATGCCGGTTCGGGCGTAAATTTCCAATTTGGCATTATATATCGTCCCATCAATAGTTTGAGAATCGGGCTGTCTATCCTTTCTCCTACAAAAGTCTCCTTAAATGACACTTACCAATTTTCTATTCATCATATTTTTACGCAAAATGGGCAAGATACCAGCCTACAAGCAAGTAGCGAGGCTTTGATTAGCAATTATTCTATCAAAACGCCCTATCAAATCAATGCTGGGGCGGCTTATTTGTTAGGAAAATATGGTTTTCTTTCGGCTGATGTAAATATAAAAGACTATTCTACAGCGTTTCTTACCTCCGATTTGGACAGAACAGACCCCAGCTATTATTCGTATGACAGCGAAAATGCGACCCTTCGCAAATACTTGAAAATGACCTTTAATTATCGGCTTGGCGCAGAGTTTCGCCTTGAAAGTTGGCGGTTAAGGGCAGGTACAGGGGCAATGTTGAGTCCTTTGGCAGAAAGTGTAAGCAAATATCAAGACCCTACCGACCCCACAAAAGTGGTTTCTTACAATGCCCAAAAACGTTATTTTACAGGCGGCTTTGGCTATCGCGCAAAGGAATATTATATTGATGCTGCCTACGTATATCAAACTCAAAAAGGGGCATACACTCCTTATTTGCTGACAGGGGCAAATAATTTTACCCCCAATGTTATAACGAATAGAATAACGCAGAATATTGTGGTAACTATGGGATTGTGTTTTTAGATTTTCGCAAATAGTTCGGCGGTTTTTTATCCTTAAACATGTCACTTCTCCAAGAAATGACATGTTTAAAAGAGAATTTGCTCCGTTCATAGCACTAATTTCTTCAATTTGCCCAAAAATAGCAAAATTTTCGCCAATTCGTCAAGTTCGGTAGCGTCAAATGTCTTGCTAAAACAGTAGTTTTTTTCGTATAAAGTCGTAAAAACCCAGTCTTTTCCTTGCACCCAACAACCATAAATAGGCTTCCCATTTTTATTTTTTTCCTGCGCTATCAACATAGCTACCAACATTTGCCCTTCAGGGTCGTCTTTGCTTTTCCTACTTTTTTTAAATTCTTGCAAAAAAAAGTAAGGACTTTGAGGCGTATTAATGCCCAAAGGACTTGCTAAAAGGGCATCACAAATCACATTCAATGGCGTATATTGAACAGTCGCGGACATTATTCGCTCATAAAAAAGCTTCACTTTTTCAGGAATTTCCATCTCTGCATATTTGAACACAAAAGAGAGAAAGTGCATTTTCAGTTCCTCTTCGTTCCAAACAGCTCCCTCTTTGCCCAAACGCTCTCGCTGCTCTTCCAGTAGGGTGGGGAGGGTGTAGTTTTTTGGAACAGAAACGGTAAGCCATTCGGATAAAAAAGCACAATTCTGGGTTACTTTTAAGCCAAAATGCCCCAGTACTTGGTCTATATCGTAATGTAGTTGTTTTATATTAAAATCCATATATGAGTAATTAAAAATTAGTGTAAATAATTAATAATCAATTATTTAATGCGTAAATATTTATTCTGTTTATTGCTAACAAAATACATTTGACCTTACAAATATACACCTTTATTCCTTCACAAATACCCATTCTCTCTCATTTGACAAATCTTCGCGCCAAGCATAGCCATTTTCTACAAAGGATTTGAGACTTTCTGGAGAAGTCAATTTATGCACAATTATGTGATTAGCCATCAAACCTCTCATTTTTTTGGCATTGAAAGAAATGATTTTCAGCAGTCCATTTTTGTTATCTTTGAAGGAAATTGTCAGGATTTTGCCCTTCACTTTTTGGGGATTTATGGCGGCAAAATACTCCTGAGAAGCCAAATTTATGACAAGATTTGACGCTGTAGCGGCTAAGGATTTGTTCAGAGCGGTTGTTATTTTATCCCCCCAAAATTCATACAGACTTTTGCCTTTTGAGGTTTCTATATTTCGTCCCATTTCCAAACGGTAGGGCTGTATGCTGTCCAAAGGGCGCAACAAGCCATACAAGCCCGACAAAATTCGCAGGTATTTTTGGGCAAATTCGTATTCCTCTGCGCCATATTTTGCCAAATCAAAACCCAAATATACCTCGCCTTTAAACATAAGTAAAGCCTGTTTGGAGTTTTCTGGCGTAAACTCCTTGGCAAAAGATAAAAAACGTTCTCGATTTAATTTTGCTATTTTTTCGCTGATATCCATTAACTTTGCCATCGAATCTGCATCAAATTTGCGCAGCACACGCACAAGTTGCTGCGTTTCTTTGGGAAACGGAATTTCTGTTGCCCTCTCTAAGGAAGTAGGCGACTCGTCTAAGGTCTTTGCGGGGGAAATGAGAATAAGCATTTTGAGAATTGAGAATTGAAAATTGAGAATTGAAAAATGAGAATTGAAAATTGAAAGATGTCATATTTCTCCTATCTTGCTTATCTTGTCAATCTTGTCAAAAAAATAAACTCTTGTCATCTGCGAAAATCTCTTACAATGCGTTGCATTGAGCCTGTCGAAATGAGCTTGCCGAACTGTGCGTGCCAAAGATACACCTATTTTATGAAAATACTCTTTATGGGAACGCCCGAATTTGCGGTAAACTCCCTTTCTATCCTTCACGAAAACGGCTATAACATTGTGGCAGTCGTTACCGTTCCTGACAAGCCCGTAGGCAGAGGCTTGAAATTAGGCATTTCTCCTGTGAAAGAATACGCGTTGGCGCACAATCTTGCTGTTTTGCAGCCCGAAAAACTCAAAAATGCGGAATTTATCGCAGAATTGCAGCGTTTGCAGCCCGATTTAGCCGTAGTCGTGGCATTTAGAATGTTGCCCGAAGTTGTTTGGCGGATTCCCAAATTAGGGACATTCAACTTACATGCCTCTCTTTTGCCCAATTATCGCGGAGCTGCCCCTATCAATTGGGCGGTTATAAACGGCGAAACTGTTTCAGGGGTTACGACCTTTTTCATTGATAAACAGATAGATACGGGAGAATTGTTGTTTCAGGAAAAAGTGGAAATTCCCGCAGCATGGAATGTGGGAAATTTGCATGATGCGTTGATGCAAGTAGGGGCAAAATGGGTGCTAAAAACAGTGCAAGCCATTGAAAAAGGAGGTATTCAGCCCATTCCACAAGCGGATTCGCAAGCAATACATCATGCTCCTAAGATTTTTAAGGAAAATTGTGAGATAAATTGGCAGCAACCTGCCCAAAAAGTACATGACTTCGTGCGAGGCATGTCGCCTTTTCCTACGGCTTTTACGGTTTGGGAAGGAAAAATGCTGAAAATCTATGAAACAAGGCTTACTGATGAGCCTGTTTCTGCCGAAAATGCAGGCAAATTTTTTATAAATGAGAAAAAAACAAGCCTCAAAATCGCTTGCACAGATTTTTGGTTAGAGGTGCTTTCGGTTCAGCCTGAAAGTAAAAAGAGAATGGGAGCAGGGGATTTTTTGAGAGGGCTACGATAGTTTTTGGCAAAGAAGGGAAAAAAGGGTACATTTGTGTTTATTTATACTTTAAACGGGATAAATTTTCACATCCTTAAAAAATTGGAAATTAAGAGTTAGTAAATTATTCAGTTTATGGATATGATTTTGATTAATATTTTGCATAAAATTATTGATAGCGTTATGGAATTT
>JAYUZN010000027.1:0-2283 GCA_043751755.1 Bacteroidota bacterium
CTTTGGTTTGCGAACGAGCAGTAGTATTGCTGCTATGGAAGTTAGCACTTATCCCATATCCTAATTGCAAATCAAATACTTGTTTCATGACCAAGAACCCTGATAAAATGAGGTCTCCAAAAGCTAAACCAAAACTTGCATCAACCTCAGAGAAAAATTGCACATCATACGCATTAGAAGTCGCTTGCACATTTTCGTAGGTTTCAGTATATTCCACACCGCCACTAAAAGTGATATTTTTGGCAGGCGTGCCTGAAAGAATCCCTACTTCCGCAGAATTGGCTAAGATTTTTTTCCCCTTTGCTGTGTCTGTCAAAGGTTTATCAGACGATATATATCTCCATTTTTCTATGTACCAAGGATATGGGTATGTTAAATTATCTAAACTGGTTTGAACTTTTATATTTCCATTGAATATGGGGGTGTACCCTCCGTCAATTTTAGGATATACATGCGCCAAATGATATACCGCAGTTCTGGCAACATTATAGGCAAAGAGCCTATCATCTGTCCAAGGTAGCTCTTGAAAATCTTTGTCTTCAATCACAAAAATGCCATTTACATATTTACCCCCTTTGACAAAATCTGGGTTGAGGCAATACGCATCTTTCCATTTTTTGATTTCTTTTGCCCTTTCGCTAAGGTCCAGTGTCCCCTCATATAATTGGGCGTGAGTACTAATCTCACTTGGGGGAATGTAGGCACAAAGGTCATACCAAGGCAGCGTTTGTTTTCTGTGATAGACCAATACTTGATTCCAGCCCGCAATATACCCATCTATTTTTGCCTTAGCCGCAGCTTTGGGCAAATTATTGCCTGATTTGTCTTTAATGACCAATGTACCTGCGTCCACTTGGGTTTTTTGTGTTTCATAGCCTTCTATCAAATGCTGAATATGATTGACAGTGTACATCCATGAAGTTTGTAGGCTATTTGGGGTAAATTGCAGACCTGTGGTTTTGGCAATTGTGCAACCATCATTCCCTACCTTAATCGTTTGTGCCAAACCATATTGAGCTGCTATCCCTGTGCCAATAATTACGTCAGAGGCATCTTTGCCGAGTCCTTCTTCGGAGAAACCGCTTGTAGAAATCGCTGTTGTATTGGTTACCGTTACCCCAGACATATAGCTTGAATTTTTGTCCTCTCCAATTTGTCCTTCAATCGAAAATTCTGCGCCTATCCCAAATATTTCAAACTCTGAATTAAAGTAAGCACCAGCTCCGCCCCCCCAATTATAGCTTTTCTCAAACTCATACGTAACGCTTGTACCAGCTTCTATAGTAGCCACACTATTGTCTCCGGGCGGTTTGCGCAATACATATAAGGGCAATTTGATTTGGCTCGAAGAACTCAAGTCCACTACCACATCTGCCCCTGGCAGAGAGGAAGTACCTTCTACCAATATCGCCATATTTCTAATGCCAAGCAGTTCGCCTTCCTTAGAACGATATTCAATATTGAGGGTATAGCTATATGGCTCTACCAAATTGGGGCCCCCTGCGGTAAAAATATAAGGCTTAAATTCGCCCGTTGTTTCATCAAAATCCAAGATGGTAGCACTAACCGTTGCAGCAGCATTGGTAATGATGAGTAGCCCTGTTTTATTATTGCAAAGCACTCCATTGTAATTGCTTTGTACGCCAAATTTTAAGGTATAATCTTTCCCACTTTCTACAATCGCCGCCTTTGAGGGGTCATTGCAGAGATATTTGTTAAATCCTTGTGCAATACTCAATACGGGCGGGGTGAAGTACGTAAAGGTTTGTTTGGTCGCAGAATCTCGCTGAAGCAAGGTTAAGCTCTCAAGTGTATCTCTATACAAATTATATAGCTTGAGTATCTGAGGACGATAGCGCAAATAATTTACTACGAATTCCGTTTGCTGATTCAAATTGCTTACGCCTTCTACATTGAGCGTTATATTGGCAGGTGGAATATTTGCCACTACATAGCCATTCAAATTGGTTTCAAACGTTTGGTTATAACAGCCCGTTGAATCTTTGACACGTATCAAATATTTGCCTCCCGAAATGGGCGATTTGCACGCATTTTGGAGAGAAAGCATCACAGGATAGGTCAGAGTATCTAAGAAATCTAACACATTAATTGATGAAAACGAAGGACTTACCACAAAGTTTGTGCTGGTTTGTGGCGCAAATTTAAACGCTAAGGTTTTGGAAGCTCCATTTACAGAAATGGCTTTGCTATTTTCTATTGCGACATCAATCGAAGCCAAATTTGCTTTAAAAGGATTGACCGTTACACTATAATCTCCTGTTT
>JAYUZN010000028.1:0-1655 GCA_043751755.1 Bacteroidota bacterium
TAAGGGGCTTTTTTTGAGGTTAAGACGCGCGATACAATCCGCATATTTACCATGTATTGAGGGGTTTCGTGGGCAGGAATTTCCCATAAGCCTAAAAGCAATGCGTAAGCTCCAAAACGCTCATACGACATTTTCAAAAAGTCTGCGATACGGATTTGTTCTTCTCCTGAAATCGTGTTCTCAATAGCATAATCGCCCAATATCAAGCCTATCTCAGTGTTTATAGAAGCCTCGATACAAAGGCTTAAATATTGTGCGTTGAAAGGCTGAAACTGTAGTAATTGCATTTTATCCGAAAATGAAACGGCTATGTGTGCCGCAAAATCTAAGGCGTTTTGCATGATAGCAGATAAACGCCCATTCGTATAAGTCATCAGCCTTACCGAATTGCCAATAAGTGTCTCACTATAATGTTGCAAAAAATCGACATCATGGTTTGCTTTATGATAAGCCCATCTAAACTCCAACAAAGCGGGAAATAAAGCTTCACTTTGCGCCGCCAAAGTTTCGGCATTTCCCAGCATATCTATAACCCTTTTATGCAGTTGTGACGCACTTGTATGTAAAGGCGTATTCCCTTGTAGAGAATGTGTGGGTAGGTGCGATATATAATTGACTACTAACATATTGTATCTGTTTTGAGTACAAAGGTACGAAAATCTGCGTGTTTTTTTGTGGTTTCACGCAGATAAACGCAGATATAGCTTGCTTTTATCTGCGAAACCTGCTTTCATCTGCGAAAATCTGCGTAACCTACAGCTCACAAAGCCTTGATTATCTCCGTAAACTCTCTCGACTTCAAACTTGCGCCTCCTACCAGCCCCCCGTCTATGTCTTTTTGCGCAAAAAGCGTAGCCGCAGTCGCTGCATTTACGCTGCCGCCATACAAAATAGCGGTATTTTCCGCCGTTTCTGCCCCATATTTTTCTTGTATCAAACTTCTTATAAAAGCATGAACTTCCTGTGCTTGTTCGGGGCTTGCCGTTTTGCCTGTACCTATCGCCCAAACAGGTTCATAAGCCAAAATAAGTTTGCTAAATGCCTCATTTTCAAGGTGAAATGCGCCTTCTTCCACCTGCGAGCGAATGACCGATAAGGTATTTTCCGCCTCTCTTTCTGCTAGTGTTTCGCCTATACAAAAAATAGGAATCAAGCCATGTTTGAGGCAAATATCAATCTTTTGCGCAAGCAGGGCATTTGTTTCTCCAAAATACAGCCTTCTTTCCGAATGTCCTACGAGACAATGTGTTACATTCATCGAAGCCAACATGCCTGCCGAGACTTCGCCTGTATATGCACCACTTTCAAGCTGATGCACATTTTGCGCAGCCACTTTGAAGCGTGTATAATCTTTTGCAAGGTGCGCAACGCCCGCCAAAAAGGGAAAAGGCGGGGCAAAAATTACCTGCCCATTTCCTTGATATTCGTCTCGTGTCATATTCATGACTTCGCTCACCAAAGTCTGCGCTTGCGCGTAAGTGAGGTTCATTTTCCAATTGCCTGCGGCGATTTTTGTACGCATGGTTTATATTGTAATAGTTATATTTACCACTAAGGCACGAAGGAACACAAAGAAGAAGAATTTGTGCTTAGATATCTTCTTTTAGCCTATTGTTTAGGGTTTCTTAGTGCCTTAGTGGTGAGAAAAATATCAA
>JAYUZN010000029.1:0-20950 GCA_043751755.1 Bacteroidota bacterium
AGATTCCTTCTTTTACCTCATTGCTTCGTGATTCTTAGTGCCTTAGTGGTGAGAAAAATATCTTTTTGTTCACTACTTAATTTTGGTGCGGTAGCCCTACTCAAAACACCATTTGCATTTCCACCCCAAAATGGTCGCTCAGATTATAATCTGCCTTTTTAGAGCGAAAAATATTCACTTTTCGGCGAAAAACATGCACCTTTTTGCCATTTTTCCGCAACAAAATATAATCCAGAATCGGATTTTTATCCTTTTTATTGAACTTGTAATTCATTCCGCCCCAAGTCGCTTGCACCTCCCCGTCAAGGTCGCCATCTTCGGCATCTAAGGACGTGAGCATGTCCTTATAGTTCAGCGTGTCCATTTTTTCCGTATTGAGGTCTCCCCCTATTATAAGCGGTACATTTTTGCGGGAAAAACGGGCAATCAGTTCGGATTGAATCTGCCCAAATTGCTTTTTGCGAATGAAAGGATAATTTTCTGCTTGCAAATGCGTGCCAATTAACTGAAATTTCTTTCCGTTTTTCTCGCCTTCGACCATAGTCGCCCCCTTTCGCGCCATACAATCCGCCACTTTGCAGTATTTGAAGCGAGTTGTTCCCAGCACCTCCAACTTTACTTTGCTCAAAATCCACACGCCACTGTTGAACTTGAAGGAAATCCCTGCTGTATTCGCAGGTTCTATGATGTAGGGAAAACTGTCCTTTATCATCTCGTAAATGATGGTGCGCGCTTTTTTCATAAACGCCTCTTGCAACACAATAATATCGTAGTCGCTTGTGCGCAACATTTCCCCAATCTCAAAAGCGCGTTCTACTTTGTTGGTAAAAGTGATGTATTCTGGGAGCATAAAAATGTTCCACGACAGCACTTTGAGCTGAACAGGTTTGTCTATGCTGTCTTGTTGCGCATAGAGTTTGGAAAAACAAGCGGGAAAAAATAAATTTAAAAACAAGCAAAAACAAGCAAAAAATAACAATTTACGCATATTCGTAATATTTTTTAAAAATAAATTAAAAAAAATGAAAATTTATTTGGAAGTTACATTTTTCTTACATAACTTTGTGGTATCAAAATTATTCAAGTATATAAATTATACGAAAAGTACTTTAAAAAAGTGTCGAGTTCTTTCACATTTGTGCCATAAATACTATATATATTGTTAGATATGAGTGTTTAAACTATTTGCTACCAATCATTTTGTTTTCTAAAGAAAGCTAATTGAAGTAAAAAAGACATTTTCGTATTTTTTCTTACAATGAAATTATATTTCGATTTCATGTAAGATAAAATACAAAAAGAAGTAAATAATCTTTTTTTTGAAATTTTCCTTCAAAAGATTTTTATTATTTCATACAATATCTTTTTCATATTATTAGCTGTCTTTTTTTCTCCGTAAATTTAACTTTCGACTTTTATCAACCTTCAACTTTTATTTTGTTCTCATCAACCTTCAACTTTTATTTTGTTTTTCAATCAACCTTCAATTTTTATTTTGTTCTCATCAACCTTCAACTTTTATTTTGTCTTTCAATCAACCTTCAACTTTTATTTTGTTCTCATCAACCTTTAATTTTTATTTTGTTTTTCTCAACCTTCGATTTTTGTTTATTTCTAACCAACCTTTCATCTCGTTTCGTTATGTATCAACTTCTCAAACCTTTTTCAAACAATGGACAGTTAGTAGCTATCGCGTTTATAGCTCTTTTTTCTTTCGGAAATGTATCTGCTCAAGCTACCGAAGCGGGCATGAGAGGCATGTCAAGTGCCGAAACTACGGAAGCAACGCATGAACTTGTGGGCAAAGCCTCCTTTTATGGAGACGAATATCAGGGCAGAAAAGCTGCAAATGGCGAAATATTTGACAATACGCAATTTACAGCCGCTCACAAAACCCTGCCTTTTGGGACTATGGTCAAAGTTATTCGTAAAGATAACGGAAAATCCGTTACGGTTCGTATAACAGATAGAGGTCCTTTCAAGACCGAACGTATTATTGATTTGGCACAAGCTGCGGCTATTCCTATCGGCTTAGTGCGTGATGGCGTTACGGACGTTTCGGTAGAAATTATTTCTTCACCTTATCCCGTCATCACCGCCATGAGTAGCACACCTCAAACGGCAACAGCTACTGCCATAGCCGTAAATGCAACTCCTTCAAAATCAGCAACTAATGTCGCTGATACAAAGGTAGATAAGCCTGCAGCTGTTGCAGAAAAAGCTGGCGTAAAATACATTTCTGCCCCTCAACAAGGCTATGGCGTTCAAGTAGGTTCTTATTCTGATATGAATCGTGCAGAAAGAATTACCCAAGATTTCGCAAAAAATGGGGTAAATAACTTAGTCATTCATACAGGAACTTCTAAGGATAATGAGGTAGTTTTCCGAGTAATTGTAGGTCCTTTTGAAGCAAGAGAAGAGGCTATAAACGCAAACGATTTATTGAAAGGAACTGAGACAAAAGGATTTGTTATAGACATGAATAATTTGAAATAATAGTTGTGTGGTTTTTCAAACCGCACACAAACAATATAGTTTGTGGAATTAAAGTGGGAAATTTGTACGGAAAGCCGAAATCGGGAGATTTTGGCTTTTATTTTTTGTAGTTATTTAGCCGCTTCGAGGGTCTGCGACCACTCGAAGGGCATTAAATAATTTATACGGCTATCGGAGCTACAATCGCTTCGTGAGACCTATAGTTTTCCAAAGAAAAATCCTCATATTTAAAATCGAAAATGTTATTAATTTCGGGATTTAGTATCATTTTTGGCAAAGGAAAAGGCTTACGAGAAAGTTGTAATGTTACCTGCTCAAAATGGTTGTGATAAATATGCGCATCTCCCAATGTATGCACAAAGTCGCCTACTTCATAACCCGTAACCTGCGCTATCATCTGCGTAAGCAAGGCATAAGAGGCAATATTGAACGGCACACCGAGCAACAAATCGGCACTTCTTTGATATAATTGGCAAGAAAGTTTGCCATTTGCTACATAAAATTGAAATAAAGCATGGCAGGGAGGAAGTGCCATTTTTTCTACCTCCGCCACATTCCAAGCACTCACAATCAGGCGGCGAGAGTCTGGATTGCGTTTTATTTGGGCTATTACTTGCGAAATTTGGTCTATTGTTTCGCCATTTGCCCCTGCCCAAGAACGCCATTGTACGCCATAAACGGGGCCTAATTCGCCCTGCTCATCTGCCCATGCGTCCCAAATACGTACTTTGTGGGTTTTGAGATAGGAGATATTGCTTGCACCTTGCAAAAACCAAAGCAATTCGTGAATAATGGATTTGGTATGGACTTTTTTGGTCGTTACCAAAGGGAAGCCTTCTTGCAAATTGAAACGCATTTGATAGCCAAAGACGCTGCGAGTGCCTGTGCCTGTGCGGTCGCTTTTGTCTGTGCCTTTGTCGAGGACGTGTTGAAGTAATTGGAGGTATTCAGTCATCAGTTAGCAAAAGTACTTGCCATTTTTCAAATGGCATATATGATTTTATTGCCATTTGAAAAATGGCAGGTACGTTAGATTTCTTCAAACGCTACATAGCCATTTTCCGCTTTAACGTCTTGTTTTGCTTCTTTTTTGTAGCCTGTTTTTACATTTACGGAATAATAATAAATTGCAACGTCCCTAAAAGAGTCTAAGAGTTCCCCAAAATCCTCGTCATACTCTACTACCCCATCTAACAAACTTTGTGAAATCGCTTCAAAGATTCCCAGAATCGCCTCATCTTTCTCCATCTCCATTGCTCCTTTAGTATCTCCCTGTTTTCTAAAATTTTCTGCCAATTCATGCCTCAATTTTATAAAACCATCATAGCGGATATCCTCCGCAATCTCCTCATAATCTAATTCGTGGAGATGCTCTAATTTGTCCATCACAGTAGCCACGAAATAAGCAAATCGATAATTGACCGCATGTTCTTCTGTTAAACCTTCTTCATGTTTGTCAAAATCATCTTCTCTTGGGTCAAACTCATCATCCTCGTCAAATTCGTCATCTAAGTGGCGAATATAATGATAATTTCCAGCTCCTACATTTTTGTCCAAAGTAGCGATAATATGAAGACTCTTGTCATCGGGTCCTTGTATAAATAAAGGCATACCATTTTTTCCAAATTCGATTTCCATATATTCGATGTCCTCAATGTCTTCAAGCATATATTTGGCTAAACCAAAATCCGGATGGGGCTTAAATCCCAAGTCTTCGGCATATTCCATCGCTCCATAAATAACATTTTGCGCTAAGGTAAAATCGCAATTTATTTTATCAAAATCTATTTGTTTCTGTATTGCCTTCATTTCTTGTTCATCTACTATCTTTACAAAAACATCTTTAATGCCAAGACAAAAAATATCTACTAAGTATGAGCCGAACAGATATTTATCGCCGCCCATTTTGCGCACTACATCTATCTGCGCAATTCCCTCCTGTTTCCAATGTCGATTGATATGGCACTCGTGAAGCGGATAAGTCCTTCCTCTTTCTTTGATGAGTTTTGCAGGGGAAAGTTGTGGTTGAATTGCCTTTTTTTTGTGCTTTTGAGCCATGAAAATGTGTGATAAAATGTGAAAAATAGGGCGCAAAATTAGGGGTTTATCTTCAAAAAACAAGGGGATTTTTATAAGTTCACGCAGATTTTCGCAAATGATAGCGGATTTCGCAGATATTATGTGTTTTTTATCTGCGAAATCTGCCTAAATCTGCGGTCATCTGCGTGAAATCTAAAGCCCCAATCGCTCTAAATTCTTGATAGCCAAATCATTACCTTGCCTCGCAGCTTTACGATACAAGACGATTGCCTCTGGCATATTACGTTTTACCCCCAGCCCTTTTTCATACATATAGCCCAAATTATTTTCGCTCATCGCATTGCCTTGGTCGGCAGAAAGGCGATACCATTTTACGGCTTCTTCATAATTGACCGAAGTCCCATAGCCGTTTTTGTACATATATGCAACATTGCATTGCCCGCCAGAATCGCCTTTTTGAGCAGCTTTCATATACCATTTGAAGGCGGAATAATAGTCTTGACGTGTGCCAAAACCGTTGCGAAGCATATAGCCGATTTGTACTTCATGTTGTGCTTGTAAGGCTTGTGAAGCGAAATGTTTTTCATAAATAGTGTAGGCATCTCCAAATTTTTCCTGCTCAAAATAGCTTTCTGCCTGCTTCAATTCGGGCTGTGCCAAACGAGGGTCTAAATCAAATTGCTTGGTGCGGATAAAAACAGGTTTTTGGGGTTCTACCTCCGCTTTTGTAGGCGTAGGAGTCGTTTTAGTAGGGGCAGTTTCTAATTTTATTAACACCACTTCCTGCCCTTTTGGTGTGTCTGTCATTTTGAATTTGCCCACAACGCCCAAACGGAAGGAATTGCTATTGGGAACAGGATACAGCCAATACGTTTCCAACTCTCTATATGCATCGGCAGCACTGCCCGAAGAATAGTCTGAAACGGCTTGATTTTCTACCTTTATTTCCCTAAAAAAGCCCCGAATTTGGGAATATTCTGTTTGCATAACAGCCGCTTTACTTGCCGCTTCTCGTGCAAGCGCACTTGCAGGGTCGCCGCCTTGTGCCGATACATCAAACACTTTCAGCACCAATTCGTCCGTTTTGACTTGTTTTTTTTGCTGATTGAAGGTATTTAATTGAGAAATCAATTTTTGTCTTGCCGTAGTGATGCCTTCTGCCAAACGAGCAGGGTCAAAAGGAACGCCCGCATCTGTCATTACTTTTTTGGCATTTTCCATATTTCGTTCCAAATCTGCCTTTGCGAGCTGTATTTTTTTGTCCAAATCTGCCAATTTTTCTTTTGCCTCCTGCACAATCGCTGTTTCACTTTGCGTAGCAGTTAGGTTATAGTTGCGGACTTCGGAAGCCACAGTTGGCACTTTTTCCATAATACATTTCTCAATTTTGGCACGAAGTTCCCCATCAGTTAGCTTATTTAACACCGCAGAAGCATCAGGATTGTTGAGCAAATCATTGGTAACCACATTCGCAGGTTTTTGTCCATTTGCGCCTGCTGCACCAGAAGTCTGCAGTTTTTGTTGCAAAGGCGAAACCTCTACTTGCCGAACTTGGACAAAATAACCGCCCGAAAAACTTCTTTCTTCAAATTCCACAGCTCCCATAGTCATGCTTCCGCTTACCCTTTCGGTCAGGTAGTCATATTCCACTTTGTTGTCTTTGAGGGCAACAATATTTTGCAAAAAAGCCCCGTTCAATGCCGTAACTGCATCTGGCAGAATGGCATTTTTTATATTTTCTACGTGTGTGGCATCTTTATCATAGGGCTTTACGCCATTCACGACTGCCAAATACACGCCTCTAAACACAATTTGCTGTAATTGTTTTTCGGTTTCCTCCAAAATCTTTTGGCGCGAAGCCTCCAACGCCTTCACATTATTTTGCAGTTCTATAATGTTACTTGCTGCATATAATTGTTTCAATTTTCGATACACCTCGTCTGTTTGTGCATCAATTTCTCGTATTTTGTTGTCAATAGAGTTGTTGTTTTGGCGCACAAACAACTCGACCGCACTCCATTGCTCTTGAGCAAATACAGATTGCGAACTCTCTATTTTCTGTTGAATATCAGCCTCTGGCGTTTTGTACGGGAATTTGAGGCTACTTTCAGGCTGCGGTTTTTGGGCAAAAAGCGCATTTTGTCCGCCCAAAGAAATGAATAAGCAAAGTAAGGAAAAGTATTTTTTTATCATTTTGATTACGTATTTTGCAGGATTGTGAATAGATTACAGATAACGCAGATGTCTAATTTATGCAAAGATACGATTCTTGAGGGAAAATGTATATAGGTTGTGTCAAATTCTTATCAAACGTAGTCATTTTCACGCAGATAAGCGCAGATTTTGGCAGATTTCGCAGATAAGACATTTTTTATCTGCGAAATTGGCTGTCGTCTGCGCTTAGGAAAAAAAATTAAATAACTTTCCCTTTTTCTCACCACTAAGGCACGAAGAAACACGAAGCAATAGGATAAAAGAAGGCATCTAAGCCACACTTTGTCTTTCTTAGTTTCCTTCGTGTCTTAGTGGTAAATTATGATTTTATTGTTTTCGTGTTCCTTATCTGCGTGGAACTACGAAAACCCTACTTCAGAACTGCTGTGAGCGTCAAAGCAGCAGGTCCTTTTCCCATGATTTCTGAAAAAGTCGTATTCATTTTCAAGGTTTTGCCGTCTGCGATTGCGCCTTCTTCGCTTTCGATGCCTGTATAAACCGCTTCTACGTCAGAAGCGAATTTGAAATTGAGCTTGTATTTCATCGACTCGTACATGGTTTGCGCATATTCAGAATCGCCCTCTTCGCCCAACATTGCGGTAATATCTCCGAGGTTTGCTTGCGTAGAATGGATACGTTTTATCACTTTTCCTTCTTGTATGAAGAAAGTATGATAGGCTGTAGGGTCTTCAGAACCCATTATTTTGTTCAAAGCGTCATTTAAAGCCTTTATATTTTTGAAATTAAAGGCGATTTTATAAATGCCTTTTTTATCTTCTTCAAATTTGACTTTAGAAACGCCTGTCAAAGTTTTGAGTTTTTCGCTTTGCTCTTTGAAGCCTTTGGCAGCCCCAGCAAAGGGGTTTTCGCCTCCTCCTTCTCCTCCCGACATATCCATGAGAGACCCCATTTGCTCCATCATTTCGTGCATATCCATCACATAGACCATAGAGCCGGAGCCATTTTTCTTGAAGGTGTAGTTTTCTTCTACTACAATACAGCCGGTCAACATACAAGCTGCAGCAGCGATTAATACAAAAAAGAGATTTTTCATTTAATTATGAGTTATTAATGATAAATTATACGTTTGACTTTACAAAAATACAGATTTTCGCAGATATATACCTACGAAAACCTGTATTTATTATAATGAATCTTTGCTTGCCAAGTTTATCTCTGTTTCTGACCTTCAACTAATGGTGAGTTTGAATTTCTTATTCCTTAAAATCCCCAATCTGCAGCACCTGTTGGAGCTTCTTGTGCTGGCGTTTCTTCAGGGCTTTCAAAGCCAGACGCTGGCTCTGTGGTGGTTGTAGTAGGCGTAGCGACTGCGCCGTCTGGATTTGCAGATTCTGGTTCAGCAAATTCCACCACCCATTCTGGCTTGCGATTGCCAATCATGTTTTTATATTTGCCGATATTGGCTTTTCTCCAATAGGTACGCGCATTGTGTTCATCTTTCATTTCCAAACAAGCCAAGCCCAAAGAATAGTAATATTGTGCTTGAACTATTGGCTTCATTTTTGGGAAATTGGCATTACTCACAATTTTCATATAAGTCTCTTTTGCGCCAGTCCAATTTTTTTCCTTCATTTTGATTTCGCCCTCATAGTACAAAACGCGCACATTGTCAGGGGCAGATTTTTGAAGTGCTGCCAAATTCACTTTTGCATTCGGAAGGTCATTTTTTTGCAAATAGGCATCAACTATCATCATGGAGTACTGCGCTTTTTTGGCTGGAACGGTCTCCTGGACGCTTCCTTTTTTGAAGAAACCTACCGCTTCATCATATTTTTTTTGCTTTACCAATACATTTCCCGTTTGAATATAAGCAGGGGCAAATTTAGGATTCAATTCGATGGATTTCGCATAATCTGCTTTTGCGCCTTCCATATCACTGGTACGGAACGCGCAATTTCCTTTTTCAAAATGCCATTTATTGTTTTTCGGCTCTACCTTTATCATTTCATTGAGAAAGGGAATAGCTTCCGCAAATTTCTTTTGTTTGATTAAAGCCTCTGCCTTTTTGTCGGCATCTTTAATCGGTTGAGCCACCAACATAGTGATGCCAAAAGACAACAAGAAAGCGAATGCGAACTTAGCGAAGATGTTCATAATTTGTTTCGATTGTAAGATAAATTGTGTAAAAGCCTAAGCCGCTTGTAGGATAAGCGATTTATTCATTCTAATAAAAAAAAAATGAAGGTAGTGTGTATTCGATAAATGAAAATTGATAAATGATAAATGAGAAATGAGAAATGAGAAATGAAAGTGCTTATCTGCGACATCTGCTTTTATCTGCGAAAATCTGCGTGAAACAGGTTTATTCTATAATGCAAATATTACGCAAAAAGTAACAGATGTCAAGAAAAAAACGATATTTTTTGAATATTCGTGTAAAAATCGACAAAAAGTGTGAGAAACCTTATTTTAATCTCCCCTAGAAAGGTATTTTAGTGGCATATTTTGAAGCTTTTTTCAGCAAAATAGAGGCTACAAAGAAATACACAAGTGCGTAAACGGTGTTCATTACCCAAAAAAGGACAGGTTGCGGATTGCCTTCGTCTATATAGTCATTTGCGACTGCGTAGGCAAGGACAAAAGCCGAAACTAAATTGAGTGCCAAAAAAATAACCCAATGCGTAACTTGGTCAAACTTATCCGTCATGCGATTGATAAGAAGATAATATAACATGGCAATAACAAGAGAAATCGCCAAAGTAACAATTCCTACTGTCATAAACACGCTCTCCGCCAATTCTGGCAAATTTGCGTGAGTAGCTACTGTATATTCGTATAATAAATCAAACATATATGTTAGTTAAAAAATGAAAAATAATTCTTTTACCAAAGCACTTTCAAGCCCAAAGGCGCATAAAAGGGAAACCAATTATCTGGACTGACAATAATCATATTGTCCGTTAAAGCATGAGCGATAATCATTCTATCAAAAGTATCTTTGTGTGGCAAATCTGCGAACTTATATACATAGTCAAATTGAGCCATATACTCCATAGCTTCCCATGTTATTGGGAGTAAGGTGATATTGAGCTTGGATAACATACTTTTGAAAAAAGTAGAAAAATCGCCATTGACTGCAAATTTTCTTACTTTTACATGATTAGACAACTCCCAAAGACTTACTACACTTAGATATAGCTCGTTTTGGGGATTCCTAATTAACTCAAATGCCTTATTTGAAATCTTGTTAGGATTACGAGTGAGGTGGTCAAACACGATTGTATCTAACAATATTTTTGCCATAGCTACATCCAACTATTATGTCCTGTATTCATATCCTCGTCCCAAACTGTCTCGTCAAGGCAAATATAGATGTCTTGATTCTGTTTGCTAATTTCAAGCAGTCGCTCCATTGTGAGCGGAATTTTCTTTTTGCGGCGAAATAAAATCGCTCTTTTGGTTTTTGTGTTCATAATGAATTGCGAAATAAAATCTCTCTACCAAAGTACTTTCAAGCCCAAAGGCTCGTAAAATGGAAACCAATCATCTGGGCTGACAAGAATCATATTGTCCGTTAAGGCATGTGCGATAATCATTCTATCAAAAGTATCTTTGTGTAGCAAATTCTCGAATTTATATACATAGTCAAATTGAGACATGTAATTCATTGCTTTCCATGTTATTGGGAGCAAAGTAATGTTAAATGCAGATAACATACCCTCAAAAAAGTCAGAAAAATCTCCTTTTACCGCAAACTTTCTTACTTTTACATGGTTTGACATCTCCCAGAGGCTAACGACACTTAGATACAAGTCATTATCAAGGTCTTCCATCATATTCAATGCCTTATGCGAAATTTTTTGCTTGTTACGAATAAGATAATCAAATACAATTGTATCCAATAATATTTTTGCCATACCTACATCCAGCTATTATTTCCGGTGTGCATGTCTTCGTCCCAAACCGTCTCATCAAGGCATATATACATACCTTTGTATTGCTCGCTTATCTCAAATATCCGCTTCCTTGTGAGCGGAATTTTCTTTTTGCGGCGAAATAAAATCGCTCTTTTGGTTTTTGTGTTCATAATACTTATCATTTATGGAGAAATTCATTTACTCACAGCCAGCTTTACCTCCAAAATATACGGGCTACTATTGCTTTGATACGCCTCTTTCACGCCATTTACCAAATGTTTGAAGGCAAAAGTTTGAGGTTTTGTTTCCCCTGCCACCTTGCTGTCGTCCATTGTTGTCCAGTCTTCGTACCAAGTATCCGCTTTATAAGGCAAATGTAAGCATATTTCTCCTTTTTCGCCCACAATTTCTGAAATATTTATTTTTACTACATGCGTAAAATCATTTCCCATCAATTCTCGTTCTTTTGCATTCTTAACATTCGGAAAAATAGCCTCCTTTGTTTTCACTTCTACGATTTCTGCCATTACTTTGTTGTCATTTTTGAGCTGTAAATTTGCCTTCAAATATGCAGGGTCTGCCACATAACTTCCTAATGCAGAGACATTTAAGGCGATATATACGGACTCTTTTTTTCCTTTTGCCAACTCCAATTCTGCTACCGTTTTGTAGGGCGAAAAAGCCTTGTAATGGTGTCCTGCCGCCAAAGAAGGCACAATCATATATTCCGAAACGGGCGAGGAGGCAAATCCAAAATTCAACTCTTTTTCAGGTTTGAAGCCCGGCTGCGCTTTGAGTTGCGCACAGACCTGCCCCACCAATTCCTTTTTGCCCATGACCCATATATAATACGGACGAGTTTTGCCTGTCAAGGACGTAGGCGTGTTTTTGAAGTCATAATATTTGCCATTAAAAGGCGAAGTAAAAGCAAACACATTTATAACGATACCTTTTTGCTGATAGCCTTGAAAAGTGGTTTTTATATAGGATTTCAAGGTAGATTCGGCATTATCCACATTTATACGCGGGTTTTTTTTCACATCTGCGGGCGGAAAAGACAAAATGCAATCCGAAGTAAAAATGCTAACATCTGTATTTTGCAGATTATCTGCCAAGAGTTTGAAAATCTTGTGCATTTCAGAGCTTTTCTGATTAGCAAGTGGCACAGTCGCAATGTCTTTGATAAACTGCTCGCTGCTGCCGGGATATGCAGTTATTTTTTCAGAAATGGTAAAAATGCCCAATTTTCCGTCTTTTTTCATGCCTTGTGTGGTGGCAATTAAGTCGGTTATCACATTTTTGAACTGCGTGCCACCGTTCAAATAGCCGCCCATGCTGGCAGAAGTTTCTATATAAAAATTGACATCTCGCAACTTTGCCACAGGCGTAGCAGGTTTTGCCGCTTCTATACAGCCTTTTGGACAAGGTTTTGCGCCTTCTTTGCCGCAATCGGGTGGGCAAGGTTTTTTCTCAGACGAGGTTTTGGTACATGCAAAGGCAAATACCGCTATGAATAACAGAAAAATATATCGCATTGTGGAAAATAGCTTATGTTTGTGCGGCAAATATAGGATTTTTTTAGGATTTTTTGCGTAACAAAAATACAAATGCAGCATCTCCGCGATACTTCGCAAGTTTTTTTGCAGATATGAAGGCGATTTACTATCTTTGCGCACTTTCTAAGGGTTTATATAATAAATTGTTATACTTTGAACGGCATAAATTTTCCTGTAAACATGTCATTTCTTCAAGAAATCACCTGTTTACAAGAAAATTTACGCAAAACCTGTCCCGTTTTAAGGATAAACGCACATTTTTATGAAAAAAACAGCTATCTTTTTCTTTATATCGACCATACTTTGTGTGGCACACCTATCTGCACAATTCATGGACAAAGTCCAGCTCAAAAGTGGATTTATTTATGGAAGCTATCTATTTAACATTGCAACGGATAGCTCCTATACCTACCTAAATCCCCTCAATGGAGGGCAATATGTGAACCTTTATTTTGGGGGCTATTATGCTGCTGCGCACAAAAATGACATTGTGAGTACTGGGGTAGATGCAGGAATACAAGGCTGGATAGGCTTGGGAAATTTGAGCTATCAATTGCAGTTGCCCGTCTATGTTATGGGGAGAATTGGCGCAGGAGCTACCCGTTACAACCAGCAAAAATTCGGATTCGCCTTGGGGGTAGGTATGCAAACAAGCTATCGCGGGTTTTTTAGCCAAAGATATGTGGATATAGCCCCTAAATTCTTCTCGATTCCTTCGGCAGTTGCCGAAGTAGTGATAGGCGGCAATCGCAATTTTATTGGGCGGCTTTATCTCACGCCTTTTCCCACAAAAAAGCATGTAAAAGACCCAAATAGCTACTATACAGTGGCGAATTTTGGCTTGGGATTGCTGTATCGCCTCAATTAGGCTTGTAGTTAGGCTAAAATATTCTTTCTTCGAGACAAAAAGCGGATAAAGTTCAAAATTTTTTATTGTCCATTTTTCCTCAAAAAAATCCCCACCTTTGTCGCATTATTTTTTTTAGGAACACCAAAAGAATAAAATCATAATTTACCGCTAAGACACTAAGTATTGAAAAATGAATAACTTGACGATTTAGTTATAGCAGCCATTTTGAGCATTTCTTAGTTCGGCAGGCTCATTTCGGCAAGCTCAATGCAGCGCACTACGAGTAGTGCCGTAGGCACGAAATATTTATAGAAAATGGGATTCCCCCCCCAATTTAATGCGTTTTTCGTGCAAGCACGAAAAACAAGAGGGGGAGAGGGGCATGTTTTTTTTCTATAAATATCGCGTCCCTACGGGACTATAAAATCATCAACTTATTTACATTTCAATCCTAAGCAGTTTCAAAGCTGTTTTTATCTGCGAAATCTGCTTTTATCTGCGCACATCTGCGTGCCGAAAACAGAACTTTTTTTACCCTATAAAGTTATATTCTCAGTAAATAGACAAATATCATTCCAATTTGTGGAAATAAATTAGCCACAAAAATACTAAAAAATAATTATTTTATCGACATTCAACTATTTATCTCTTTCTGTTATTAAACGACTTCCTAAAAGATAAAATAAGTCAAAATTTATGCTACCAAATTTTTCTCCACATATCCACACAGATGCTCACACACTCATTCGTCCAGAATGGGTAATGGCGGGCCCCTGCAGTGCAGAAACAGAAATGCAAGTATTAGCCACAGCAAAAGAGTTGGCTGCCATCGGAATAGATTATTTTCGGGCAGGAATATGGAAGCCCCGTACAAGTCCCGGCTCCTTTGAAGGCGTAGGCGTAGAAGGTTTGGCGTGGCTCTCAAAAGCCCAAAAATTGTATGGAATCAAAGTGGCAACCGAAGTGGCAACGGCAAAACACGTAGAGGAGGCATTGGCGCATGGCATAGATTTATTGTGGATTGGCGCACGCACTACCGTCAATCCCTTTGCGGTACAGGAAATTGCGGCTGCTTTGCAAGGGGTAAAAGTGCCTGTTATGGTCAAAAACCCCATAAACCCTGACCTAAAACTTTGGATAGGTGCAATGCAACGCCTTAATAATGTGGGGATTACCGATATTATTGCCTGTCATAGAGGGTTTCATGTATATGAAAAAACCCGTTTTCGCAACGCCCCGTTATGGGAAATTCCGTTAGAATTGAAAAGAAAGTTCCCTGAGATTCCGCTCATCTGCGACCCAAGTCATATTTGCGGAAATCGAACTATGTTGGCAGAAGTGGCACAAAAGGCGATGGATTTCGGCTATGAGGGGTTGATAGTGGAAACACACCCTACGCCCGATACTGCTTGGAGTGATGCGGCGCAGCAAATTACGCCCGCTGTTTTTGCCCAACTTTTGGCAGGATTGAAGGTTAGAAAAACTTTTTCTGATGATATTTTTCTCAATAGTCGTCTCTTGCAAATCAGAGAGGAAATTGATACGATAGACGAACGATTGATAGAGTTGCTGGCGGCGCGTATGCAAACCGTAACAAAGGCAAATTTATTGAAACAAGAAAAAGGACTTTCTTATTTTCGCCCTGATAGGTGGTCAGAACTGCAGGCACATTGCAGCGAAGTTGCTGCGAAATTTGGCTTAAATGAGAGTTTTGTTGTCCGGCTTTTTGATAATATACATTTGGAGTGTATTGGGTTGGAGGGAAAAGAGGAGTGGTAACACAAGGAAAAAGGTTTAGGGTAATCAAAACCTCCTGACTTATGTTTGAAATAAAAAAAGATATTTTGTGGATGTAATTAACTCTTCCAATTTTTGCGAAACTATCGCTAAATATTTTTTGGGGAAAATCAATATAAAACGTACTTTTGTAGCTAAAATTATCGGAAAAAATGACAGATAAAGAAAAACATATAAACTACTGGGAAATGACAGCTATAGACGATATAGATGCAACAGCTTATTTGTTTAATGGTAGAAAATATACTCAATCCTTATTTTTTGCGCATTTATCCTTAGAAAAAATGCTGAAGGCGCATTGGGTAAAAGATAATGCAGGAAATATTCCTCCAAGAACGCATAATTTAATGTATCTTTTTGAAAGGACGCAGTTAGAATTGTCGGAAGAAGAAGCAGATTTCTTACAAATGATGAATATTTATCAAATAGAAGGAAGATATCCTGAGTATATGACCTATTTACACGATACAACAGAAGAATCAGAAACCGCAAATATCCTTTCACAAACTAAACAATTATTCGAATGCTTACAAAACAAATTGCGATTAACACTATAAAGGAATTTATCTGCAAATGCGAAACGGAACAAGTTACTTTTAGCAAAGTGATTTTGTTTGGCTCAGTTGTGAATGGTAATATTAACGCAAATTCAGATATTGATGTGTTATTAGTGTCAGATATGTTTGGATATAGCAAGTGGCAAAATGCCAAACTTATTGCTCGAATCCATAAGAAATACAATATAATAGATGCACATACCTATCCTACGCATTATTTTGAACAAGGAGACCCTTTTATTAATGAAGTGTTAAAAACGGAAATAGAAATTATTGTTTAATTTTTCAAAACAGTTTGGCTGTTCATAGAAAAAGGCTGTTCAGCCATTTTTCAGAAATTAACACGCCCAACTTTCCTGCACACAACTCCCCTTCTCTTTATCATTTGTTATTCGCAGAAAAGCCCCGATTTCTTGTTGCAATTCCTCTACGTGCGAAATAACCCCGACAATGCGATTTTCCTTGCGCAAAGCATGTAAGGTCTCAAAAATAATCCGCAAAGATTCTTTGTCTTGCGAGCCAAAACCCTCATCTATAAAAAAGAAATTCTTATCGGATTGCACCTGCCTTTGTACAGAATCGGCGAGAGCAAGGGCAAGCGAAAGGGCTGCCTGAAAAGTCTGCCCACCGGACAGGGTTTTGATGCTACGCGTTTGCCCATTGTTGAGAAAATCCCGCACCTGAAAAGCCGTTCCGGGCGCAGGTTCAAGCTGCAAAGTGCCTTGTGTGAGCTTGGAAAAGCGGGTATTCGCAATGTTACAAACATCCTGAATAAAAGTCGTCAAAACAAACTGCACAAAGCCATCTCCACTAAACATTTTTTTGAGCAAAGCAATGTTTTTGCGTTTTGCCTCCAAAGCAGACAAGGTTTTTTCTAAGGTTATTTTCTCTGTTAATTTTATTTTTAAGCCTTCCCATTGCTCATTCAACGCGCCAATCGCTTGCAAAACTTCCGATTCTTGGCGTTTCAGCGTTTCAAAATCGGCTTTGAGTTGCAGAAAATAGGCATCATCAAAGTCTCTACCTTGAATCTGCAATTCGAGTTCCGACAAGGTTTGTTTTGCCGCATTGAGAGATGCACGAAAAGTTAAAAACGCTTTCTTTTCAGATTCAATGCTTATGTTTTTTGCCAAAATTTCCTTCACATTTGCCTCTGTTTCATAGGTCGAATACTTGATTTTTTCCGCCAAAGTAGCCTTCAATTCAGTCTGTTCTTTTTCGGTTTCTTTCTTTTGTTTTTCGAGGGTAAAAATCTCTCCATGCAACGTATCTGCCGCAGTTTGAAGTTGTTGCAACTTTTCTTTGAATTGAAGATACAATGTTTCTCTGCTTTTTAATTCGATTTTTGTCCGATTTGTTTCTGCCAAAATATCTTCTTTTCCACGCCCTTCATAGTCTTCCCAACGCACTTCTGTAAGTAGGTTTTTGCCCGCCTTAAAATCCCCTTCATCTTCATAATATTTTTTCAAAATACTATCCAAAGCCGTTTTATATTTCTCCAATTCCTCCTCACATTTTTGCTTGTCTTTTTCAAAAACAGCCTTTTTTTCTGCCCAATTTTTGATTTCTATTTTTTGTTTTCGGGCAAATAACATTTCACTTTCTATGTCCGTTTTGTCTTTGCCTTGATAGCTTTTCCACTCAAATTCTTGCTGCCACATTTCTCTTTTTTCTTGGGCAAATAGCAAGTTTTTTTGCAAAAGGTGTTGCTTTTTTTCATTTTCTGCCAATCTCGTTTGCAAAGTATCTAATTGAGAAACAGCTACTTCGGTCTTTTTAGCTTGTTGAGAAATGTCTTTGAGGGCTTGTTTTGCTTGGGAAATATGTCCTTCCCAATTTTCCAATTCGCCCACTTCTGCATGATGCAAACTCCCACACAAAGGGCAAGGCTCGCCTTCTTGCAAAGCGGCTGCATAGTTTTTCAGCTCCATTTTTACCTGAAATTTCCCCAATTTTTCAGCCCATTTTGCCTCACTTTCTGCCAAATTTCCTTTTTCAAGCTGCAAGAGTTCCTGCAATTTTGAAATAGACAAGTCGAATTGTGCGGCTGAAATGCCTACATTTTCCAACAATTTATGCTTTTGTTTATGCAAGTCTTTTTGGAGGGAAAGGGCTTCTTCTATCTGCGTTTGAAGGAGCAAAATCTCATTTTCTCGCTTTTCTGCCTCGATAAACCAGTCTTTTATCGCCATGAGCATATCATCATTGGGCAAAGTAGCCTGTTTTTCCTCGATAGCACGCGTTAATTCATAGATATTTGCCTTATTCTTTTCAATCTCTTGTTTTTTCTCCGTTATTTTCAAGATTCCATTGTCTCTCCTCGTAATTAAGGCTAACATATTGTCATAAATGGCACGCAAACTCAAAATTTTGTCTAATTGCTCCCCTTTTTTGCTCAATTCATGGCGGTTTTCATATTGTTTGTTCACTTCTTTAAACAATTTTTCGGTTTGTTCTAAGTCATTTTTGGTCGTAGAAAATTGCTGTTGTTTGCTTTGAAAAATGGCTTGAGTTTTTTCTATTTTCTTAAAAAGAATAGCATTTTCTTTCAAAAGAGGGTCAAATTCCCGCAAACAATATTCATATTCCTCCAAACGCTTTTCTCTTGCGGCAAAATCAGCCGTTTTCGCACTCAAATCTGCCAATTCCTTGCGTTTTTCCAAGACTTTTTTGAAGATATTTTGCAACTCTGCTAATTTCCGAATTTCCAATTCTTTGCTTTGTACTTGTGTCGCAAGTTGTTGAGCCACAGCCTTTTGACTTTGCAAATCTGTTTCGGCTTGTAGCACAAGTTCAGGAGAAATGTCAGCTATTTTTTGAAATAAAGTGTCATTTTCGATAAAAAGTTGCTCATATTTTTTTTCTACTTTTTTGGTTTTGTCCGTCAAATCAAATCTTTGCAAATTAAAAATCTTTTTTAACATATCTGTTCTATCGGCATCCGACATGTCAATTATAAATTTCTGGAATTTACCTTGTGGAATGATGATGGTTTTGCAAAAATTTTCATGGTCAAGCCCTATTACTTCTTCAATTGTTTCTTTGGATATTGGAATCCATTTTTCTTCAATCCATTTATAAAGAGAGCGGTCTTTATAGTTTATATCATCAAACTTTTTTTTGTTTCTTTTATGCACTACTTCTGCCCTAAAACGCTCTTTTCCATGTTTTCCAGCCCAAAACTCAAATTCAATTTTCATTAAATCACAGCCGAGATTCATCATGTTATAGGCTCTGTTGTCTGATTTTCCTTCTAGTTTTTCGCTTTTGCCGTACAAAGCAAAAGTTATCGCCTCCAAAATAGAGGATTTGCCACTGCCTGTAGTGCCAAAAATGCCGAACAGTTGTGCTTGCGTAAGCGTTTCAAAATCAATGTTTTGCGTAGCTTTGTAGGAGTTTAAGCCTTGTATGGAAAGATGAATAGGAATCATGGGAAAAGTTGAGAATTGAAAGTTGAAATAAAATAAAAAATAGACGTTATACATCTGCGAAAATCTGCGTGCTAAGGAATGAAAATTGAATAAAGTAACAATTTTATAGTCCCGTAGGGACGGCGATATTTATAGAAAAAACATGCTAACCCCTCCCTCTTTTTTTAGCGTTTGCACGAGAAACGCAATAAATTGGGGGGGAAAATACCATTTTCTATAAATATTTCGTGCCTACGGCACTAAGAAATCCCCAAAATGAAATTGTTATGTTATTTATTTTCCATTCCTAAAAGCGATACATCTGCGCTATCTGCTTTCATCTGCGCAAATCTGCGTGCCTAAACTTTGCTCTAAAATCCATTGCAAAACCGCCAAAACCTGATGGGGATTTGCAAAAGTAAGCGGCACATAATTCGGGTCAATATATAAAATATTATTTTCTAACTTGAGAAAACACCAAGAAAAAGCCGTTGTTACACAACCATAAACCACTTTAAGTGGGCTTTCTCTGCGTTCATTATAAATATTTGCTGCGTACATTTCTGCTGCACATTGCGCAGTTCCTTTCTCCACATTGTCATTTTTGGCTTCCACAAGACAAAAAATAGGCGCGGTTATTTCCGCTTTTTGAGGGTCTGCTGAAAGAATGTAGTCGCAAAAACCTGTCAAGCCTCTCAATTTATCTACCTCCATTTCAAAGCCCGAAAAACTGCTAAAGCGATTCGGGTTATTACGGCGCAATTCCTTCAAAACAGGCGTTATTACATATTCGGATTTCGCTTTTTCGGTACGAAGAGACTCTAATTCCGCATCTTCAAGTGCTTCTAACAATCGGTAGCTTACCTTTGCGGGTTTCACTACTTTGGGGAGCCAAGCGATTTGAAAGTGATTTAGCCCGAATGCTTGCTGCAACTGCGCTAATTTCCGAAATTGATTATATGCCATGATTTTCAAGAAAAATTTTCACAAAGATATAAAAAAAGTGAAATAGGGCAAGCACTTCTTTTCAAAAATCGTATCTTTGTACGAAAATATGCGTGAAATAATCAATATATATGACCAAAAAAGGCATTCCCATCGGTTTTGATGACTTCCAAGACGTGCGGAAAGGCAACTATTATTTTGTAGATAAATCCTTGTTTATCAAGAATATACTACATGCTGGGCAGGTGGTTTTATGCACTCGCCCACGCAGATTTGGCAAGACCTTAAACCTGTCTATGCTGGCATATTTTTTTGATATTACTCAAGATAATCGGCAACTTTTTGACGGTTTAAAGATTTCGCAAGAGCCTGAATTTGAGGAACATTTGAATAAATACCCTGTTATTACCTTTTCTTTTAAAGGCATCAAAAAGCCCAATTGGACGGAGTGTTATGCGCAAATTGTGAGTAATTTTAAAGGACTATATGAACAGTACAGATATTTGTTAGATTCTCCTCAGATTTCTGCGGAGAGAAAAAAAACGATTCAAGCTATTTTAGCAGGAAAAGCTACGCAAATAGAAATAGAACAAGGCTTATTTTTTCTTTCAGAATTGCTGTATCATCATCATAACCAGAAAGTTGTGATTTTGATAGATGAATATGACAGCCCTATTTATGTGGCGTATGAGCAGGGCTATTATGGGCAACTTATGGATTTTATGCGCCCGGTTTTTGAGTTTTCTTTGAAAAATAATAAGTATCTTGCAAAGGCAGTCGTTACAGGAATTTTACGAATTGTGAAAGAAAGCCTATTTTCTGGAGTCAATAACTTAACGGTTTCGTCTATTTTGGAGCATCATGATAGCTCGGATAAGTTTGGTTTTACCGAAAATGATGTAAAGGAAATGCTTAACTATTATGAACTTTCTGAGCATTTTGAAGCGGTTAAAAACTGGTATGACGGCTATATTTTTGGAGAAAACCGTATTTTTAATACTTGGTCTGTCTTGAATTTTGTGGCTTTTCCCAAAAATGGTTTGGTACCTTATTGGGTCAATACTTCGGGAAATGCTTTGTTAAAACAATTAATGTTGAGTGGGGTTCACAATATTAAAGAGAAAATCGAACCTTTGTTGAATGGAAAAGAAGTGGAAACGACTATTCCTGGGGAGTTGATTTTTTCGGATTTGGAGGTAAGAGATGA
>JAYUZN010000030.1:0-4120 GCA_043751755.1 Bacteroidota bacterium
CACGAAAAACAAGAGGGGGAGTGGGCATGTTTTTTTTCTATAAATATCGCGTCCCTACGGGACTATAAAACCGTCAAGTTATTTTATTTTCATTCCTTAGGCTTTAACCTGAGCATCGAAATTTGAACAAATGAGGGGAAAAATAATTGAAAGTGTGTATCTTTGTGGCTCAAAAATACAACAGGCTTACTAAAACTTGAAGGTTTAGTAGGCTTGAGAAGGAAAATTTACGTAGTTTGCCACCAAAAAAACAATGATAAACACCATACAACATTTCGCAATCGCCCCTTTTCTCCCAGCCCTCAAAGCCTTTTTCAAGGACTTGAATCTGCCGCTGCATTATATTTCGGATTTGCCTGCACGTCCCGAAGATATATTAGGGGATAAATACAAAGCTCATGACAAAACCCATGCACTCATTGAGGAAGTATATCCTTTAGGTTTGGTAGATGAGGCTGTTTTTAACCATACAAATTCCCTGTTTTCCGACAAATGGACAACCGAAAAGCTGCAAAAGATAGCCCAAAAATATGAAGGCTTGTTGATTTTTGGGCTTACCTTAAAGGCACAGCCTACACGCAGCGATTTAGCCGAAATAACCCGCGCTTTTAACAGAGCTTTTCCGTATATGCCTGTCATGCTCGTTTTTCGCTACGAAAACTACCTGACTTTGGCGCACACAGAACGAACAGAATACAAACAGGCTTGGCGGGAAGGCGAAAAAATGGGAAAAGTTACTTTGTTAAAAGACATAAATATTGAAAATCCGCACACAGGACATATTCATATTTTGCAAAAACTCGTCCTTCAACGGGCAGGAAAAGAGGCTATCTATACCTTTGCGCAACTCTACGCCTATTGGCAAACGGTGCTGAATGTTGCTACCTTGAACAAACGCTTTTACAAAGAATTGTTTGAGTGGTATTTGTGGGCGGTTCCTTTGGTCAAATACCCAAAACCTGAAACAGAAATGTTAGAGGAGATTTCTCACCAATCTATTTCCGTCATTCGTCTGCTTACGCGCCTTATATTTGTCTGGTTTATAAAGGAAAAAAAATTGGTGAATGAAGCCCTTTTTGACGCAGCTACTTTGGCGCAGATTCTTCAAGATTTTGACCCGCAAAGTCCCGAATCTGCCAACTACTATCAAGGCATTTTGCAAAACCTGTTTTTTGCCACCCTCAATTCTCCCATGAATAGAGATGCGGAAAAGGACTACGAAAAAAGGCAATTTGTAGAAGATTTGCCCCTTTTTCAAGGAAAAAATCCTGCCTATAATGACAAAACAAAGTACAGAGGCGCGGAACTGTTTGCGGACAAAGAACAAGCCATGCAATTATTCGCCGAAACGCCCTTTTTGAATGGCGGTTTGTTTGAATGTTTGGACTTTATAGACGAGCAAAACAAGGAAAATCGCTATGATGGCTTTTCGGCTACTCCCCAAAAAAGGGCTTTTGTCCCAAATAACCTCTTTTTTGGAAAGGCAAATATAGACCTTTCTGAGGCATTGGACGACAAAAAACGCAAAGACGTACAGGTGAGGGGCATTATTGAGATTCTCAACAGCTACACATTCACCATTGCCGAAAACACGCCCTTAGACGAGGAAGTCGCCCTCGACCCCGAACTTTTGGGCAAGGTATTCGAAAACTTGCTTGCCTCCTACAATCCCGAAACAAGCAGCAGCGCGCGCAAACAAACAGGCTCTTTTTATACGCCGCGCGAAATCGTGGATTATATGGTCGAGGAAAGTTTGAAGGCGTATCTTGAAAAAAGTGCTTCTCAAAGTGGCGCACCTTCGAAAGGTGCGCCACTTTCAGCCCTTTTTTCCTACACAGACAGCGAAAACCCCTTTGATGCCAATACAACTGAAGCCTTGATACAGGCGATTTCTGCCTGCAAAATCCTTGACCCTGCTTGTGGTTCGGGGGCGTATCCGATGGGCGTGCTGAATATGATGGTTCATATTCTCAAAAAACTTGACCCGAAGAACCTGAAATGGAAAACGACTTTGCTGCAAAAAGCAGAAATGGACTTGAAAAGTGCGCAAAACTTTGGCGATGAAGTCATTAGAAATCAGGCAATTGGGGCGGCTGAACACAGGATTCAATACATAAAAGATTCTTTTGCCGAAAGTAAACATGAACTCGATTATACCCGCAAACTCTTTTTGATAGAAAACTGCATTTATGGCGTGGATATACAGCAAATTGCGGTGCAAATCTCCAAATTGCGCTTCTTTATTTCGCTTATCGTAGAACAGCAAATCACAGAAACTGCCCGAAATCGCGGCATTTTGTCTATGCCCAATCTCGAAACCAAATTTGTGGCGGCAAATACCTTGATAGGCTTGGAAAAACAGGCAAATACCCTCATTTCTCCGCAAGTAATACAAGCCGAAAAAGAACTTGATGAGATTCGCAAAGAAATCTTTTTTGTGAAAAAATGGAAAGACAAAAAAATCTTGAAACAAAAAGAGGCAAAAAAACGCATAGAACTCAAAGCAGCTTTGTTGGAAAGTGGTTTTGGCGAAAAAACAGCTGCCCAAAAAACAGCATGGAATCCCTTTGATGTCATTCATTCTGCCCCCTTTTTTGATGCAGAAACCATGTTTGGTGAGGAGTTGAGTCTGGGTTTTGATGTGGTGATTGGGAATCCGCCGTATGGGTTTAGAACGGTTTTAACCAATGATGAAAAGAATTATTTTAGAAAAGTACAAAAAATAGAATTTTCAAGTGGAGATAGCGCAGAGTTATTTGTGAAAATATGTTTTGATAGGCATTTGGCAGACAAGGGAATATTAAGTTTCATTATCCCTAAAAAATCTTTATATGGCGATGCTTGGGAAGATACAAGGGTCAATTATTGGAAAAAATATCATCTGCAATTTTTATTAGATACAGGAAAATCTTTTGACAATGTATTGTTAGAAGCCTCTGTTTTTGGGCTATCGAAATCAGCGCGAAAAGGCAAAGTTTCGCTATCTTTTTTGGGAGAAGGCTCTCAAATTACTACTTTTAACAATGTAGCTATTGACAACATTTTTGTGAAAAGCAATTCATGCCAAATTTACAAAGTCTTGTATCCTGACACTTTTTTTGCCAAAATTCAAGCTAAATCCTTTCCCGAAAAAATGGTAGAAGGAAAATTGGGGCTTGCCATTGGAACAGATTTCTTTTCGGATACTATCAAAACATACAAATTGTTAAAAGGGATAGATATTGAAAAATATAACGTCCGTAGCCATAGATATTTGGACAATGAAGAAAAACTTAACTGGAAAAATGCACAGGCGTTTTTAAGCCCAAAAGTTTTATGTCAAAGGCTGGTCGCACATGTTGAGAATCCTATTCCACATCTCAAAATAACGGCTTGCTATGATGCAGAAGGAATTTTGATAACGAATACCTTAATGTCTTTTGAATTGAATGAGGGAATTTCACCTAAATTTTGGTTAGCCTATCTCAATAGCAAATTCCTAAGTTGGTATGCTTACAATTTTGTATATTCAAGGGCAATTAGAGGAATGGACTTTTACAATTTCTATATTCAACAGCTTCCGATTCCGAATATTTCTATAGCCGAGCAGCAGCCTATCATCGCCCTCGTAGATAAGATACTCGCCCTAAAATCAGGTAGCGCACCCTCGAAGGGTGAAACACAAGCCTTAGAAGCCGAAATCGATGCCTTAGTGTATCGCTTATACGACCTGACTGCCGAAGAAATCGCCATGATAGAAGGCGGGCATTAGGTTTTTTAGGTTTTTCTAAGGTGGCGCAGCTTTCGAGGGTGCGCCACCTTAGAAAATGCTTAGTTTTGTAAAAATTTCTGCCACGACTTAACAGTTTAGGGGCTATTCAAAAAATAAACTACCCAACCATGTCAAGCAAATGAAATCACTATCAATCGTATAACTTATGCAAAGCATGGGTTCAATAGCCCCGTAGGGGCATGATATTTATAGAAAAAATGGGTATCCCACCCTATTTTCAGCCCCATATGGGCGAAATATCCCAAAAATGGGGGGGCGGGGGCTTTTCTATAAATATTTCGCCCCTACGGGGCTGCTAAACTTGTAATATTGCTTTTTGAACTCAAGATTCGCATAACTTCTTTTAGC
>JAYUZN010000031.1:0-4891 GCA_043751755.1 Bacteroidota bacterium
CACGAAAAACAAGAGGGGGAGTGGGCATGTTTTTTTTCTATAAATATCGCGTCCCTACGGGACTATAAAACCGTCAAGTTATTTTATTTTCATTCCTTACAGTTAATTTGCAGAAAGTAAAAAAGTTATAATCAATTGATTCTAAAAATATTAGGGACTAAATTTGTTGCAAAAGGTTCATCGAAAAGGATTTTCTTGTTGCAGAAAAAAGCACATAGAATCCGAAAAAGACGTGCCGAAATCCCAAAAATCGCCTTTCATAAGCGCAATTTTGCAGTTGGCAACGACAAAGCCATAGAAGCCGCTTTTTGGCAGGAACTAACTGGGCGGTAAGGAAGGGGTATTTTTGCCTTGTAAATATTCGGTTATAGTCGTTTCTGCAAACAGATAATCTGCGTCTATCAGTTCGCAAAATTCCGCCAAGCCTTCAAATTGCCTTTTTTCATAGTATCGAATGATCGTGCGCTGTTTTTCCGACATTTTTGCTTTAGCAGTTTTTTCCGCCACTAAACGTTCTGCCATTTCTCCTGCCATTTCCGCCGCCAAACGTTTTGCCATTTCTTTTGCCAAAGATTCGGCTCTTTCGTTTGCTAAAGATTCTGCCATTTCTCCAGCTAAAGATTTTGCCATTTTTTTTGCCAAAGATTCTGCTCTTTCGTTAAATTCTCGTTGCAGGCGTAGTTCCCTCTCTGGCATAGTTTCTCCAGAAAGAGCCTCACACATCATTTCAAGTAATTTTCGGTCGCCTTTATTCAGTTTCATATTCTTTTTGTTGTGAATCGAACGATTGATACGTGTTGCAAATTGAGATTCTAACTCGTTGGGCAAAACCATCAAATTGCGTACAAATATAAGCAATCTTATCCGTTTTTTCTCATCATAGCCCAATTTTTTTGCGATTTCAAACAACATTTCTTTATACGCAAGACGTTCATCATAGTTTTGATTCGTGCGCAAAACGTATAAGTTTGCCAAAACCGCATAAGCAAAGGGATTTTTGCTTTTAATGAGTTTTTCAGGTTTTTGGTCGATAATTCTGTACACATTGTACTCATACGAAATTTTTGTCCCATACAATTTATGCTCAAACTTGTTATCCTTTTTGGGAATACTATCATTGGCAAAAATCGCAATTGCCGTAATGTCTTTTATCAAATATTTGGTATAAATCATTGTATAATACAAAAACATTCTCTCCGCAAATTCTTTGTCAAAACTTGCTTGTACCTCAATATGCACTAAAAGCCATTTTTCTGCCCCGTCTTTCAAATACATTTTTACCAATTTATCCGTTATGCGTTTTCCCTTGTATTTGGTCTTGAAAGCGTCCAATAATTCCTGCTCTAAAAACTCTACAGGGCGTGTAAAGTCCACATCTTTATGCAAATCGGGCATAAAAAACGCAGTGAAATCCTCGAAAAATTCTCCAATGATTTCTTTCCAATGAGAATCATAATCTATTTTTAAGCCTGACATCAAGTATATTGTGAGCGGTAAATGAAAAAATTCCTACTGTAAAGAAAATGGAACTGGCAAAACGGAAATATCTCTCATTTTACCGCAAAGTTCGCAAAGGAACCGCAAAGAACGCAAAGAAATAACTCAAAATTTCCAACTTTGCGTCCTTTGCGTGGGCTTTCTTTGCGAACTTTGCGGTTTATAAGCTCAAAAGTCGAAAAATTTAGCTCCTTTTTCTTTACAGCAGGAAAAAATCTATACAAAGGTAAGCAAAAAAACATTTACCCAAAAACTTTGCGCTGTAACAAATCCCTTCATTTTGCGACAAAAAAAGCCTTGCAAATATTGCTTAAATAGTGCTACATTTGCGTTTTCGTATTTCACGCAGAGTTTCGCAAATTGTGCGCAGGTTCCCGCAGAATAAATAATAAAAGCATTCATCTGTGAGAATCTGCGTTCCTTAATCTGCGAAAATCTGCGTGAAACTAACCCAAAAAATATGTCCGAAATAATCGTTCAAATTGAATCGGCTACGCCACAACCGCCGCCTCGAAAACTTGAAGTGCCTGAATGGGCGCAGGCTATCAAGCGCAAATATCTTTCGCAAAATGTGTCGCAATTTGTGTTGCATGGCAATATAAATGAATATGTGGCAATCAAAGAAAATGATGTACCTAAATACCTCAAAGTCAAGGACTTCCTCAATGACGAAATGTTCAAATATTATGACATTATCGTGCATTATGACCGCGCAATGGGCATTCGTTTCAGAGATGATATGCAGTTTGGCGGAGCTGGGCAAATGCGCAACCATTTCAAAACGACTTTGCAGACTTTTGACCAAGTTACGGGCAACAACTATTCAGGACTTGTGGCAGAAGGCGGAATGGAGAAATCTTTTTTAGCCCTAAATGCCTATTTTATGCTATGTTTTAATAAGGAATTTGTGAATTATATGATTTCTTATTTAGACGTAAAAGAAAAACCTAAAACCCAAACGCCTGCACAAAAACCCAAAACAGGAAGTTGGTTTGACGAGGTAGAGCAAAAACTCATAGACGGGCATATTGGGCATTTGCTCAAATATATGGACGACAATGAAAATGGGGCAAAAAGCAGCAAAGACGCGCCTCTCAAGGCAAATGATGCGCAAAGATTAGCCAATTTTCTCAAAGAAAGCCTTGCAAAACCCAAAAGAGTGGCATTTATTATCGAATATGCAGAGACTTTGATTCCGATGTCAGAGGCAAATAATGCCAAAAATGATGAGCGAACTGCCTTAATTTTCTTGCAAAAATGGGCAACTGACGAGCGTTTCAAAAGCCCAAATATGATAACTTGTGTATTGACCGAAAATATTTCTGAAATCAATCAACAATATGTTAAAAACCCTTATACTTACGAAGTATTAATTCCTTATCCCGAAGAAAATGAAAGGCTTGCTTTTATCCAAAATTTCTTGACACAAAGACCTGATGCAGCTCAATATTTTGAAATGCCTCCCGAAGTTTTGGCAAAAAATACGGCAGGCTTGAAGTTGGTGCAGCTCAAAATTTTGTTGGCAGAAGCGGCAGAAAACAAGCTCATTTTTAGCAATAAAGAACTTGTTTTCAAGAAAAAAGAGATGATTGAAAGTGAGTCGGGCGGATTGTTAGAGTTTATTCAAACCAAATACAATCTTGCCAATGTAGCGGGTCATGCTTATGCAAAAAAGAACCTTATGGAAGCCTCAACTGCCCTCAAAGCAGGTCGCGCAGATGTTATGCCTATGGGTTATTTAGTTTCGGGTCCCGTAGGAACAGGGAAAACTTACATGATTTCTTGCTTTGCAAATGACATAGGCGTACCGATGGTTTTGCTCAAAAATTTCCGTTCTCAATGGCAGGGCGCGACTGAAGGCAACTTGGAAAAAGTGCTAAAAATCCTCAAAGCTATGTCGCCCGTAGCCGTCATGATAGATGAGGCAGATGCCTATTTGGGCAATAGAAGTGCCTCTGGCGATAGTGGTGTGAGCAGCAGAGTTTTCTCTATGATTGCCTCTTTTATGAGCGACACCGAGAATCGCGGCAAAGTTATCTGGTTTTTAATTACGGCTCGTCCCGATTTGTTGCCTGTGGATTTCAAACGTCAAGGGCGGGCAGAGGAGCATATAGCCTTGTTTTATCCCGAAACTTTGGCAGAAAAGAAAGAATTATTGCAAGTTGTAGTGAAAAAAATAGGCTTAGATTACCTGAATTTGGACGAATTTGATGAGGAGTTTTTTGAAGATATGACCGTAAAATCTGGCGCAGACATGGAGGCAGCCCTCACACGTGCCAAGTTCAAAGCCGCAACTTTGGGCTTAGAAAAGGTAACTTTTGACATTGTAGCGCAAGTTTTTGGCGACTTTTTGCCGCCAACCTATCCCGAAGAAATCGAATTAATGAACTATTCTGCGGTGTTAGAATGTACCTCAAAAGAATTGCTTCCGCCTCGTTTTAGAGACATGCCACGCAGCGAAGTCTTGGCAAAGGTAGAGGAATTGAAGGCTTTGAGAAGGTAATTTGATTTGGGGCATTTGTCCCCTCAAAAAAGCAGCAAATATGTTTATAGAACACAATTCACACAACCGAACAACAGGCTGGATAGAAGTCATCTGTGGTAGCATGTTTTCGGGCAAAACGGAGGAACTCATTCGCCGATTGCGGAGGGCAATTATCGCCAATCAGCGCGTAGAGATATTCAAACCTGCGACCGACACGCGTTATAGCGAGAGCGAAATCGTGTCGCACAATCGCAATTCCATTCCTTCTACGGCAGTTACCTCTGCCGAACAGATATTGCTGTTGAGCAACGAAGTCGAAGTCGTAGGCATAGATGAAGCACAATTTTTTGACCCAGAAATCGTACAAGTAGTGCGAACTTTGGCAAATAGAGGTTTGCGGGTAGTCGTTGCAGGATTGGATATGGATTTTAGGGGAGAGCCTTTTGGAAATATGCCCAAATTGCTGGCTACGGCAGAATTTATCACAAAAGTCCATGCTATCTGCCAACAATGTGGTAGCATCGCCAACCATTCTTTTCGGATTTCGGCTTCGCAAGAGCAGGTGTTATTAGGCGAAAAAGATAGCTACGAACCGAGATGTAGAAGCTGCTTTTACAGTTAGCAGGGAACAGTTAGCGGTCATCAGTTAGCAGCGAACAGTTAGCAGGGAGCAGTTATGCTATGTTATTTTTTGTTTTTCCAAAAACTAAACCATTCATACGCAAAAAACATCAAAATGTAGTGCATATTTTCATTTTTATCTAAAAAAAAACTATATTTACCGCCGTTTTACGCTCAAAAATAATTCTTCAACTGTCAATTTTTGCATGTAAGGATATTTGAGAAATAAACTATACTGCAAACGGGGTAGATTTTCCTATAAACATGTCATTTCTTCAAGAAATGACA
>JAYUZN010000032.1:0-1692 GCA_043751755.1 Bacteroidota bacterium
TCTGTAGGTTTAGATTTGCAAGGAAATTTTGTGGGAAAACCAAGAATTGAGCTGAGTTTGGAAGGACTCGGCGCAAGAGGAGATGACAAAGCGCGCAAAATTCGTTTTCAAAGCAATGGCGATATGACCGTTTCGGGCATAGAATTTTACTATAATCTCACAGCCCCTACCGAAAAACAGGAAACGGTTTATACGTTTCGGTATAATGCACAGGCAGGGAGGTGGGGATTGGTAAATATGCAGTAGTTTTGGTTCACGCAGATTTTCACAGATTTAACCGCAGATTTTCGCAGATATTGAATGCCTATCTCCGAAAATCTGCGTCCCTAATCTGCGCAAATCTGCGAGAAATTACATATGTATCCGCAGCCTGTTGGATTGCAAAGATTGAATCGTATTTTCAGGGTCTATTTTTCGCAGAATTGCCTGAAATTCAGGGAGTTTTGGGTACATTTTGGCAAACATTTCGGCACTTAGGCGTACATCTTTGGTGAGATAAATGCGCCCGCCATATCCTGCCACAATTTCATCTAAGCTATCTAATAAGGGAAATAAACGAGGAACAATGGGGAAATCTAAGGTCAAAGTATAGCCTTCTATCGGAAAAGAAAGCAAGTTATCTTGTTTTCCAAATGTTTTTAACACAGCCAAAAACGAAGCCATACCTGCCTTTACTACAAGTTCCAAGATTTTTTTCATGCCCTCGTAGCCCGCCGCTTTCGGAACAACAAACTGATATTGCGTAAAGCCCCTTTTTCCATAAATGCGATTCCAATGATGAATGACATCTAAGGGATAAAAAAAGCTATCATAGTCTTGAATAAGGGCAATTTCCTTTGAAAACTGTTTGTTATAATAGGCGAAATTAAAAGCCCCTACTGTTAAGCGATTTAAGGCAAAAGAAGGAAAATAAAAGGGAACTGTTAAGTTTAGTTTTTGCGGAATCCCAAGCGGATTTGCTACATATTTTGTATTTTTCAGGTTTTCGAGGCTTGCATGTTCGCCTTTCATCAAAATACTTCTGCCCATGCTGCTACCACTTGTCGTGCAATCTATCCATGCCACCGTATAAGTAGCAGTCTCAAAATCATGCAATAATCTCAAAATTTCGGCAAGGTTTTTTGCCTTTATAGATTCGGCTTTTATGAACGAAGTTTCTATTTTTTTGAGCCGAAAAGTAACCTGCAAAATGATGCCTGTAAGCCCCATTCCGCCAAAAGTAGCCCAAAAAATATCCGTATTTTCTTGTCGCGAACAAGTAATTATGTTTCCTGAAGCCAACATCAAGACAAAAGAAAGGGTATGTTGCGAAAAACTGCCTTCTATATGATGGTTTTTGCCATGCACATCAGAGGCAACTGCGCCGCCCATAGAGACGAATTTGGTGCCAGGTGTAACGGGTGGAAACCAGCCTTTTGGCACAAAAATTTCTAATAAATCTGCGTAAGTAACCCCCGTTTCGCAAGTAAGAATCCCTGTTTTTGCATCAAACGCCAAAAAACGGTTCATTTTCAGGGCAGAAATGCTGAGTTCTGCCAAAGAAGAATCGCCATAACATCTGCCCATTCCACGCCCTATCCAATTTTTTTTGCCCTCAACGGCTTTATATACAGCACTCGTTTCGCTCGGCGCAATTTCTATCGCATCTATGACAGGGTAATTTCCCCAATTGCTTAGTTTCATGATTCTATA
>JAYUZN010000033.1:0-2684 GCA_043751755.1 Bacteroidota bacterium
AGGGTAATTGATGCTCCCAGAGATGATTTTGGCAGACTCAAAAGTTAGGTTTTCGACTGTTCTATATGCACGAATTACATATTTATATCCACTTGTTCCCGCCAAAGTTTGCTTGTCTTTGAAGGTAAAAATGCCATTTTCCAGCGTTGCTATCAGGACAGTATCAGAAGGAGGCGAAGGGTTTGCAGTTTGTTGTGCGCGATAAATCTTAAAACCGTTATAATTTCGAGAGCTGTGTGTCCAAGCCAAATTTACAACGCCTTGCGCAGTGCTTACAACTGCCGTAAATGCCGCAGGACTTGTGATAGCAGGATAGCTTATATTTTCTTGAATACGGGAGAGGGTTTTTATCGTATTTCCTTCAAATTTATAGGCAGTCAGGCTGTAATTATAGACATAATTTGGCTTGCCTGTGCTATCAAAAATGCTGATATTTGTGCCACTTGTGCAGTTGAGAACGTCAATCAATTCGCTGCCCCGATACACATTCATTTTCAACGTATCTCCTGCTGTGAGGCTATAATCCCATGTTAAACTCACTTTATCTTGCCCAGATAGTGGCGAAGCTACAAAGTTAGATAGGGTAAAACTTGTATTCAAACTATCATTTTCCCATGTGGTAGAATCCTTGAAAATAACATTTGTAAAGCCATAATCTTGATTGGAAAGGCTCAAAGTTCTCGGCGAATTGAGGAATTTATGGTTAAGGAAAAAAGCATTTAACACAATATCCCCACTTTGTCCATAATATACATTTCCAAAACTAAACTGTCCATTTTCATCAGTATAAGTGCTGTCTTTTGTGTTATTGCTTATATTTGTTAGCAAAATTTTCACATCTTTGAGGGCAAAATCTCCCACATTTGTATAGGCATTTCCCGAAATTGTGCCTTTTGCCTGTACGCCTCCTCTGTCAAAACCCGCCGCAAGTGCATTGTTAGTTGCAGGGTCTAAGAGCATGACCGAATATCTATGTCTTTTGCCATAAATCGGATACAAATCTGTGTAGGAAGTGAGGCTCGGATTCAAAGTTGCCAGGGTTTCGTCATCTCTTTCTATGCGAATTTGATAGCCAAAACTGTTCAAATTATTCCATGTTATTTCCACTTTTGACGAAAAAAGATTATCCGAAGCCACCACATTAATGGCAGGTATATTCACCAAATCGTAGCGCAAAGAATCAAAAATGCGGTTAAAAGTGGGCGAATAAGTATCTATATAATAACGATAAGCCGTTCCATTGTTAAAAATAGTAGAATCCTCCAAACTATACGTATCTGTAAAAGTCATCAAACTATCTATTTTATCTGTGCCACTTATAGTTGCCAACGTAACAGAATTTGTGCCATTTCCAGCCGTTCTTCTTATCCGAAAAAACTCGCTAACCTTAGACTTATTTTTCCAACTCAACAAAATATTAAACGGTGTGCTATCTGCTTTCAGATTCGTAATTGGCTGATAAGCAAGGGTTTTGCCTGTATCTTGTGGCGGAAAATAAATGGCATTAATGATAGCCCCAGAGCCAATTTGATAGCCATTCAACTTATAGGCTTTGCTCGCAGAAGGACCCGTATAATGCCGAAAAGTGCCGCGAATCGCTGCATAATACGGCGTAGCAAGGTAAGTCGTATGGTTATAGGAGAGAATCTGCCCGCCGCCGACTTGAAACAAAGCCCCGTCATTGTTCAATCCATCATAAGTAGTCGCCAAATCCGTAGGCGGAACGGTCTGCGCCTGCCATTTCCATTGCAGCAGCAAATTATTTTGAATTACGCCCGAAAAAGTAGCAACAGCTTTGTTATATTTGATTTCCTCCGCAGTTCTTACCCGATTCCAAAAACGCAATTCTGCCATAGCTACTTGGTTACAAGCATATAAAACTTGGAAATTTCCGCCACTTGTTTGCAAGGAAGGAAGGCTTATTTTTGCTGCAAAAATACCTTCTATATACAAATTTGCTTCTCCATTTCCGTAGCTTACCGCCAAATGAAACCACTGTTCTACGGGCAGTTGCATAGCCGAAAAACTGTAAATAACATTATTCAAACTCAATTTCACTTGTTTATCTGCGCTATCTATCCAAACCGTAAAAGGGTTTGTACCATTTACATTTTGGAACAAACGGGTAGAATTAAGGTTAGTAGCTGCCATTTTTACCCAAGTTTCCATAGTCCAGCTATTCAAAGCAGCCCATGAAGTAGTGTTATTTATGGCATAATATTGTTGTAAATTGGTATTTGCTACAAAAGAAAAAGTAGGCTGAGGCGCACCTTGATAGGGCGTATAATCCGTTATCGGCTGCTCATACAAAATATTATTTCCGTTTTTGAGCTGAATATGCACGCCATTTGCTGCATTTTGGATAAAATAAGCCGAAGGCAAAGCCCAATCTATGTCTATATAATTGTCGTTTTTGAGGGAATCGGCGTTCAAATAAGGGCTTGAAGTCGTAGCAAAAAAAGCAGGACCTACCCATTCTCCCAAACCTCCTCCACATTTTGCCCTTAAGTAAAAATAGTAGCGAGAGCCGGGGTCTAAACCCTTCAATAACAGCGTATTTGATTGTAAATTCCCTTTTTGGTCAGGCGTATTCAGGTCGCCATCAGGCGCAATTAGTCGCCAATCATAGCTTGTAACATTCGGAACAGCCGTCCAGCTGACACTAACGGCAGTAGAGCCGCCCG
>JAYUZN010000034.1:0-2705 GCA_043751755.1 Bacteroidota bacterium
TTTGAGACTGTCGGAAATTCACAAAATTACGACTTTGTGCTTACTTTTTTTCTTTTTCTAAATTCTTTTTGTAACAACGGGTGTGAAACACCCCCAAAAATTCCTATATACATTCAAAAAAAATGAAACACTTTTTATTAACGGTGTTGTTAGTAGGGAGTACTTATTTGCATGGTTCACAAGAAATTATTTATAATTCTTTTAAGATGAATACACGAATTGATACACCTATTAAAGATTGTGCTTTTTTGACAAAAACGTTGCAGGATGGTGCTTTAGATTCTGTTTTTATCGAATTTGCCGTATATATTGTAGATTATAAAAATACTTTTTGGGAGGATAATGACTCTATTAGTATCTACTTAGATGGACATAATGTGTTTAATGGCAGGGTTTGGCACATAGCTCGAAATAAGAATGGTGGCTGGTTAAGTATGATTTATCATAGAAACAAGGAAGCTCTTTTTTTTAATATATCGGTCGTCAATCATACTTTAGGTAAAACAATTGAAACAAGAAGTGCTTTTCTGTTTTCTATTATTGAGGTATATTACCCTTCCGATATAAGAAAGGTGGAAATGAGCCAATTATATATAACATCTCCATACGGGAGGCTTCCTGAACAGTATTGGAAATGGGGTTGCTTTGATTGAATAATACCTTTTTACACAATAATATCATGCAAACACAAACCGATAACAAAACTAATATTCAAACGATTGCATACACCTTGATAACAGCAGGAGAAATGCGAGGCTATCAAATCGATAGTTTTTCAAAACTTCTTGCCTGTTGTGCAAGGCATTGAGTGCTTTTGTCGAAAAACAGCGAATTAAACGATAGCCGCAAGCCGTAAACAAAATAGGAATAGGAAATATACGCCCAATAATTCGCTCACAATAGTAGAATTTACTTTATTCAAGTACAATTTTCATACATTTTTTTATGCCAACCACACACAAACCCGCATCTCCTACAAGCATACACAGCTATGTATCAGTGCGCCCTGCCCGCAAAATAGCTGCGGAAGCAGAAGAACAGCATTTTTGCGTCTATGACGCAGACCACGTTTTTTCAGGACTTCTTGCCTGTGGCGCAGGGCTTGAGCGCAGTCCTGAAAAATACCAAAAAGTAAGCTGTTTTTCCACAAAAACAGCTTACTTTTTAGTATCTTTGTCTTTCAAAGCAGCTTATTTGCACGTTTTTTAGCAAATGATTAGACACACAAAAAATGGCTTTTTCAGTTTGGCTTGGGCGGGACTACGCACATACCCTGCACACAATGCCGAAGTCCTGCCCAACTGGTGGGCGGAACTACGCACATACCCTGCACACAATGCCGAAGTCCTGCCCAACTGGAGGATAGCATTAAAATCAAGTGCTGCAACTATGTATTGTGTAAATTGGTATTACCCAATTTTAACTCCTCCTCCCTATTTTCGTGTAATATATGTTGAACAAAATTAAATTTAATAGCTACATATAACTTTAAAACATCACAACCAAACGGCTACACTTCTATAGCCACATTCCATAACTTTCAAACCACAAACCCTGTCCACACCCGCTCTCAAAAGCACGCTTGCGCGCTTTGCTACTGTGCGCAACCCACAAACTGCTACGCAAATCCAAAACCGTTTGGGCTTGATAGCGTATGATGAGGTGCTTGCACAAACCGACACAGGGCTTTTGTTTCACGCATTGCGGCTGCTCAAAGGAGACACTGCCCAAGAAGTGAAACAAAGGCGTATTGCCATTAGCACAACTGCCAAGAAATTAAGGGTTTTGGAAAATAGAAAAGCCGATATTTGTGAGAATTTGCCAATATTTGCGGTCAATTTTCACAATAGTATATGAATAGCGTTCGTTTTTCGGTTTCAGCAAGCGTTTTTTAGGAAAAATACCTCCCCCTTACTTATCCGATTTTTGACACAAAACAAGGGTTCGCTTTCCAAAAGAGAAAGCGGAAAAGAAGTTGCAGCTTTAACAGATACGGAAGTTGAAGCGATAGAGGCAAATTATAAGCTATATTTTGAGTAAGGAAGTGGGAAAAACTACCCTCAAAATCCCCCAAAAACTTACCCCTCATTTTTTCCAAAAATCTTACCTTTTATATTTTCGCAAAAAAAAAATCTTCAAAAAAAGCCCTTTTTTTTCAAAAAAAAGCTCTCAAAAATTTGGATTAATCAATTCTTTTCTCGTAACTTTGTTCTGGTTAAGTGAAGTTCATAGCCCATAGTAAAGAAAGAGTAGAGGATATTTTCCTCATATTTGCAGCAATGCAAGAAAAAGACGGTCGTTGTGATAACGACCGTCATTTTTGTTTATAAGGACTGAATGTGTTAGTTTTGCGCCTCAATTTACACACAAATATGCGCACTGACATCATTTCTATTGCAGAAGCTACTACCTATTTGCAAAGTCGAGGCATCACAGATTCCGCTATTGTGGCAGAAATCATGCGAGGTAGCCAAAATCACCGCCTAAATATCGCTTTACAAGCAGATACCTATCACTTTATTCTCCGCAATCGCAAGCCTTCAGCCTTAGATTTTAGAGCAGAATTTGAGCCTTTGACCGAAAGATACGTGCGGCAGTTGGAAATAGAGGAAAGAGATATGCTGCGGATTTTGGCAAATGTGCCGATTTGGGACAAAGAAATCGCTGAACAGGTCTTGAAACAGTTTTATCCCAAATTTTCGGTG
>JAYUZN010000035.1:0-2958 GCA_043751755.1 Bacteroidota bacterium
TCCGACCACTCGAAGGGCAGCGAAACTAAATTCGTTTGAGTAAGCAACCCTTCGAGTGGGTGCTAACCCCTCGAAGTGGTTGCCTACCTAAATAGTTACGAAAAAAGCATTTTTACACCTTTCATTTTTCGCTCATGTTGCTACTTATAGAGTGTATTCAGCTGCGGTTCTTGCGTACTTTCCTGTATTTACGCCCTTTTCATTGGGCTTTATTTATATGGGTACGTTATTTTATCGTCAATCCTAAATAAACATGGAAAAACATACGGCATTAACCCCCGAAACCTCCCTGCAAAATGGGAAGTATCGCATAGAAAAAACGCTTGGACAAGGCGGATTTGGCATTACTTATCTTGCCTATCAAACTACTTTTCAAGACAATGTAGTCCTCAAAGAGTTTTTTTTGAATGGCTTTTGTCTGCGTTCAGAAAACAATTCTGTCCATTCTATGAATCTGCCTACAGGCGAGTTTGGCAAATATAAGGATAGGTTTTTGCAAGAAGCCCGTTTTTTGTACAAACTCAAAGGCAATAAAAATATCGCAGAAGTGGTAGATTTTTTTGAGGAAAATGGAACGGCTTATATGGTTATGCCTTATATTGCGGAGGAAGATGTGGAAAAATATACCCGCAAACAGCCACATAACCGCCTTCCCGAAGCCGAAGCAGTGGATTTTATGGCACAAACCGCAAATGCCCTTGCCATTGTTCATGCCAACCATATTTTGCATAGAGATATAAAACCCTCTAATTTGCTGCGCAAAAGTGATGGAACGGTGGTATTGATAGATTTTGGTTCTGCGAGAGAATTACTTTCAGGGGAGTTTTCGCAAACCATGAGTACCATTATTTCTGCGGGATATGCGCCGCCTGAACAGTATAATGTTTCAGCCAAAAGAGGTCCTTTTTCGGATATTTATGCGATGGGTGGCACTTTGTATCGTTTGCTTACGGGAAAATTGCCCCTTGACCCCACCATGCGGAGCATAGATGACCTGCCCGAACCGATAACCTTGAATCCTGCTATTTCCCTCCATGTCAATCAGGCAATTATGAAGGCTATGCAGCTCAAACCTGCGAATCGCTATCAGAATGTAGCAGACTTCATTCAGGCTTTGCAAACGCCTGTGGTAGAAGAAGGAGCTACGCAAATTGTGTTAGGAAATGATTTTTTGACGGATTCTGCGGGTTTTGAAACCCCTCCAAACTTTGAACCTAAAACGGAAATCTCGCAACCTACGGAAATTAGAAATAAGCCGATTCCTACTATTTCTCCCACAAATACAGAAACATGGCATCAAAAAACGCCTGTTCGCTTGGGCTTAGGGATAGCTTTGTTGGGATTGATAGGTTTTGGCACTTATAAGGCAGTAAATTCGGGCGGAATGGGAAATGGAAATGATACGATTTCTACAGAAATAACAGTAGATACGATTCCTCAAACAGAAGATTTAGCCAAAAAGAAAGCCGACTCGCTTGCTGCTGCTACACAACTTGCGGCGCAACAACAGCACACCAAAGATTCGATAAAAATGGCTGCCCAACAAATGTCAGAAGCAGAAAAATTGAAGTCTTTTAATGAAGCAAAGCAAAAAGGAGACCTTTTATTCAAGCAAAAACAATATGCCGCAGCCAAAACAGCCTATACAAATGCTTTGCAGATAAATCCAAAAGATAGCTATTGCAAAACGCAAATACAAACCTGTGATGCTGCGATTGCGGAAAATAATAAGCCTAAGCCTGAACCTTCTTTCAATCCGCCGCCTCGCCCTGCGAGAACGTATGGTACGCTTTCTGGTTTGACAGATGCGACAGGCGAAGTCTTTGATTATGAGGGAGATATAGTATCAAGTATGCCCAATGGCTCTGGTACTTTTAAGTACAAAAGTGGCAATATTTGTAAGGGCAGGGTCTCAAATGGACATCTCAATGGGCAGTGCGAATGTACTTATAAAGATGGCGCAAAATTTGTAGGTAATGCAACCAATGATATTTGCACAGGCTATGGAACCTATTATTTCCCAAAAGGGGGCAGATATGAAGGGAATTTTGCCAATGACAATTTCAATGGACCCGGAAAAGTGTATATGAAAAATGGTGAATGGTTTGAAGGCAATTTCCAAAATGGCAATTCCGTAGGGACGGTTATTTGGCACAATACAGACGGCTCTACGCAAAAAGGGCATTTGGAGGGGAATACTTTTGTGCCTGATGACGCGTCTGGCTCAAAATCGCAGAAATCAGGTGATGTCAAGACACACCATAAGTTATAATATTGTATGAACATCTTCACATCAGAATCCCGTTCTTTTTTGTATCAATACCTCAACAATGCTTCGCCTACGGGCTTTGAGGCATCGGGGCAACAAATCTGGTTGGACTATATGCGTCCTTATATAGATAGCTATATATCAGATGCTTATGGTTCTGTGGCAGGCATTATCAATCCGAATGCCGCCTACAAAGTCGTCATAGAAGCCCACGCAGATGAGATTTCGTGGTTTGTGCATTATATTTCCGAAGAGGGCTTGATATATGTGAGCCGAAATGGAGGTTCAGACCATACGATTGCGCCTTCAAAAAGGGTCAATATTCATACGGAAAATGGCATGATAAAAGCCGTTTTTGGCTGGCCTGCCATTCATACAAGGCGGGCGGGTGAAGAACCTGTGCCTTCCTTAAAAAATATTTTCTTGGATTGTGGTTGCACAAGCAAGCAAGAAATCTTGGATTTGGGCATACATGTGGGTTGCGTCATAACCTACGAAGATGAGTTGATAGAACTGCAAAATCGCTATTTTTGTGGACGTGCCTTAGACAATCGTATGGGCGGTTTTATGATTGCGCAGGTAGCTCGTTTGCTCAAAGAAAATGATATAACATTGCCTTTTGGTTTGTATATTGTCAATTCTGTGCAAGAAGAAGTAGGGCTAAGAGGGGCAGAAATGATAGCCCGCAC
>JAYUZN010000036.1:0-17943 GCA_043751755.1 Bacteroidota bacterium
TTGGTATGAGAAAAAAGGTTTTGGGGGCGAGGCGTAAAAAGTCGCCAGGGTATAACGCTGCCAGCGTGTAACCCTAGCGACTTGCGCCTCCTCTCATAAAAAAACGCAGATTTACGCAGATATTATTTAATCTGCGGAAATCTGCGTCTTTCATTTGCGCAAATCTGCGTGAAACCCCTATTGTGCGTGTGCCATCACATTCTCATCTACTACCACGCCCAAGCCTGCCGCAATCGCCATGCCCAAGCCTATATCTGCCCTAAAAAAGTGGCACAACTGACGATTGACAATATCTGCCCGTTTCGGACCCGAAATGCCTGACATTGCCCCTACTACATTGCTCACCAAGTTTTTCTTGCCTTCCGCAGTCAAAACATTGCGATACAAATTGCCGGGCTGCGTGTAATGGTCATTGTCGCCCGCATTTCTATCATACCAATCCGCCGTCAAAGAATCCAATGGCATGGGCATTTCTTTGTAGCTCTCATCAACTACCATATCATCAAAGCTATTTGGGCGGTAATTTGGGCTGTCATTGCCATTTTCCCCGATTTGCATAGATCCATCACGCTGATAATTGTTCGTCATATAAGGGCATCTGTTTACAGGAATATGCTCATAATTTGCCCCCAAACGATAGCGATGCGCATCGGGATAGGACAACAAACGACCTTGTAGCATCTTATCGGGCGAATAACCTACGCCATCAACTACATGTGCAGGCGCAAATGCAGACTGCTCCACATCTCTAAAATAATTGCTTGGCACTTGATTCAATTCTAACACCCCGACATCTATCAGTGGGAAATCTGCATGAGGCCATATTTTAGTCAAGTCAAAAGGATTCCATTGGAACGTTTTGGCTTGCTCGTCTGTCATCACTTGGATTTTCATGTTCCATTTTGGGAAATCACCCGCCTCAATCGCTTGCACTAAATCCCGTTGTGCATGGTCAGAATCTCTGCCTTTCATTGCTGTAGCTTCCGCATCTGTAAAATTTTTGATGCCTTGCGCCGTTTTGAAATGGAATTTTACCCAAACTCTTTCATTGTCTTTGTTTATGAAGGAAAAAGTATGACTTCCGTAGCCATTCAAATGACGATAAGATATAGGCGTACCTCTATCACTCATCAAAATCATCACTTGATGCAAAGACTCAGGATTCAAAGACCAATAATCCCACATCATAGTCGGGCTTTTGCAGTTGGTTTTTGGGTCTCTTTTTTGCGTATGGATAAAATGAGAGAATTTTTTGGGGTCTTTTATAAAGAAAACGGGCGTATTATTTCCCACCATATCCCAATTTCCATCTTCTGTATAAAATTTGAGGGCAAAACCACGTGGGTCTCTTTCTGCATCTGCGCTGCCTTTTTCGCCCCCAACGGTGCTAAAACGCAAAAATGTTTTGGTTTGCTTGCCGATTTCCGAAAACAATTTGGCTTTTGTGTATTGAGAAATATCGTGCGTAACCGTAAAAGTCCCAAAAGCCGCCGAGCCTTTGGCATGAACCACTCTTTCGGGAATCCGCTCACGATTGAAATGCGCCATGTCTTCGTGCAAAAAATAGTCTTGCAACAAAAGAGGCCCTCTTTCGCCTATGCTCATCGAGTTGTCAAACTCAACATAAGGTCTGCCACTGGCAGTAGTAAGTTTTTTGTTATCCATAAAGTAGTTGTAAGTTATAAGTTGAGAGTTGAAAGTTAATATAAGTTTATCATAATCAATAAGATATATTGAAAATATAGGTTTAGATTATTTCTCAACTAGTCCTTAATGTGATGAATTACTGCAAATTTGCAGCTATTTATCTTAGTAAAAAACTATATTTTTCTATGTAAATATAGATAAAATCTATGAATCATTTTTCTTTAATCTTTCTTCTAAAGCTAAAATATAGGCATCTCTTTCTGCAGTTTCTTTTTTAATTTTTTCCAATTCCTTGTCTTTATTTTCCAATTCCTTGCTTTTGTTTTCCAAAGCTTTTTCCTTTTCCCAGATAACCACATCTTTTGCGCGCAAAGCATCATCTAAAGATTCGTCAAAGTTCTCCTCTGTTTCTATGTCTTTTTGCACGTCCTCATCTTGGCACGCAAAAAACAGTCTTTTAATTACAGCCTTCAAATCTTCGTCTGCGATATTTTCTATATCTTCTTCAGGGTAGCGAAGTATCCACTTTTTATCCTCGCTTACTATCCATTTTTGGTTAAAGACGGAGAGCAATTTTTCCAACGCATCTTGCGTATCTCCCAACAAAAGTCGAATTTGAACCACAATACAATCATGTGTGAGCCGCTCAATAAAGTCATCTTTGACCGAAAGTAACTCCCCTTTTCCATTTCTATAACTTCGCATAATCCTCAAAATAGGCTTTTGTTCGCTCAATTCAAAGCCCAAAAAATAAATAGTCATGATAGGCAAAGCCACTTTTTCGCCGTCTATATAGTCAGGTTTGGAATAATTGTCGCCCAAATAACGGCGAAAACGCAAGACATCTACCAACTTTTTACCTTTTTGAAGTTCTATCAAGACTTTTTTATAGGTATAAACAGCAGGTTTTATCACTTTTCCTGCTGCATCTTTTTCTTCGGCAGAAATAAGCGTCTTGATAACCGCCCGAAAATCTAAGCGATACACCGTTAAAAGGTGCTTTTTAGAAGTTGCCGTTTGCTCTTGAGGTTTGATTTCAAGGCTTTCTATTTCTTCTAACAAAATGCGCGACAAAAATCGTTTGGCAACGGATAAGTCTTCCAACAAAAATTTGAAAACGCTGTCATAAATGGGATTTGCGATAAGCATAGTGTTTTTTTATTAACAATTAATCCAATAATTCGGACTCCAAAATATGCCGAAATTTGTGGATATATGTTGAAAATGATTCCACAAAAATACGATTTTTCCCTCATTTCCCTGCTTTCTTTTTCCGATTTCCGCGCCACGCAAACATATCCGAAAGTTTGTCAAAGTCTCTTTTGTAGAAAACCCCCGCGCCTACTTGATTGCCGTTTGTGGTCTGCGTGCCTATGCTGTTGCGGTTGAACACCTCAAAAGTAAGTTCGCCTGCACGAGGGTCATTGAGCGCAGTAGGGTCATTTGGGGCGGGCAGAATCTTGGTAATTACATTTATATTGCCAATAGAAAGGTTGGTATTATTGCTTACGATTGCGCCGTCTCGCTCCACTGTTACGCGGTCATTGAACAATTTGGCGGAAACTGCCATGTTCACATCTTGCAAATTGGAGCTGCTAAACGACACATTTACCTTGTCGCTCATGCTTTTGGACAACAAATAATTGACTTGATTCGAGATAAATTCGGAGATGCTCGTAGTCGCCAAGTTGCCAATGCTATTGTTATTTCCGCCTACTTCTACAAGGGAGTTGGGCGAAAATTGATTCCATATAAGCAAAGAAACGACCTGTTTATTGAGTTCTTGCTCGTCAAATTCAAAAGATTTCTTTTTTGCGTTCAATTCGCTGGCGATTTGTGCAGAGTTGCCTGAGCGTTCCAAGTCGGGAAACTCTATCGAAGGCGTTATGACGGGCTGCATCAAACCGCCTTGCAAGCGCATGACTACATTGGTTTTGACATACACATTGTCTTCATAGTTGAGCAAAGATTTGGCGTTCGCATTTTTGATTTCATAATAGGCATTTATGTCCATTTGTGCCTCTGTTGCATCTCCGTTCCACGTTATTTTGCTACCAGGTTTTACTTTAAAGTCTTTATTTACAAGGTTTTGAGTAGTGAACAAATAAGCTCCTTCGGTCAATTCGTAAGTCCCATACATCATAAAATCGCCTTGCGGATTGAGGGCAATATTGATTGTACCTTCGCCCCGTCCACGCATAATATCCCCTGTTTTTTCGTCAAAAATAAGCTCTGCTTCTGCGTCTTGTGTGGCTTGAATGGTGATATTTAGGTCTAATTTTAGTCCGTTAGCAGTGAGAATTTTGTTTTCATTTTTGCTCAAAAAAGTAATATAATCGGGCATAGAAATTGTACCTTCGTTATAAAGGGGAATTTTGAGAAAGGTATTTTTGCCCGTAACTCCATAAGCATTGACCGATAATTGCGACAAATCGCCTGTTATAGACGCAAGTCCATCTTTTATATAAACTTGCCCATAAAAGGCAGGATTATCTCCTTTTTTCAAATTCATCAAAAAGAAATCGCGGATATTTTCGAGCTGCAAATCGAAGTCAAATTGCTGAAAACGCTTGTGGCGAATATTGCCATAAAACTCGGCTGTATGCTTGTTTTGGTCAAAAAGCAGGAGTTTTTTTATGTTAATTAATTCTTTATCAAAAAGGATTTCTCCGTTAAAACTGTATTTTGTCTTGAAAAAATCCACGCCAAATTCCGCATTTATAAACTTGCCCGAACCCTTCACAATTGGGTCATCAAAACTGCCTGTAACATTGAGCGACTGAAATTGCAAAGCCCCTTTTAAGTCATAAATTGTTTTTTCTACAAATGGATTCAAAAAAGACAAAGGAATGGCAGAAGTTTGCGTAGAAAGGCGGAAATCCAAAGGGTTTAACAAGCTCGAAAAATCATAATTTCCTTTCAAATTTAACAAAGTATCTTTCTCCTTTACCAACAAAGAACTAAGCTGCAATTTGTCATTAAAATCCTTCAATTTGCCGTCTATATACAAGTCTCCATAGTCCAACCCATTGATTCCCACCTTTTTAATCACGCCATTTGCTGCGATTTTAGGCGTTTTGAACAAGTCATACAAATCCGCTTGTACATTGGCTTTTCCTTCCAAATCAAAGCCTAAATCGAATAGGCTGGAAAGCACAGGTAGTGCGAAATTCTTTGCCAAAACCGTAAGTTTATCCGCAGGATTTGGGCTTATTTTTCCCACCGCTGCAATACTTTGTTTGCCAATTTTTTTGCCCTTCGCCACCGTAATACTGTCCGTATTTATCCTAAGTGTGTCTAATGTTATTTCTTCTTTATAATATTCAATTTTATTATTGCCTTCAATTCGCCAATCATAGCCCAAATAATGCACCTTTGTATAATCCGTATCAAGAGAAGTTAGCACATGCCCATCTAAGGAAAAATGCGTATCTGCCCTCATATTCAGCACGTTATAAGTCTCATCTTTATTGCGTTGTTTGGTGTCAATCGTGATATCTGCATCTATTCCAAAGGCATTGATAGCGACTGTACTTTGTTCCAAAATCAATTTGGGCGAAATAGCAACGCGTGGAGATTCGCTTGTTCCGCTCAATAATACAACGTTTTTGTAGGCATATTTGAGCATATTCACCGCAAGAATAGGGTGGCTTATGAGAATAGAATCATAGACAATAGAATCGCTTCTAACATGGAGGTTTAAGGCATTTGATTCGCCAAAATCCATGTCAAGGCGCATAATAGAGGTATCTGCCACATAAATAGGCTGCTGCAAAAAGGTAAACAAGCGATTGAGTTCTGTCCCTGCTTTCGCATAGAGATACAAGCCTCTTTTGGTGTTATTAGGAATCTTTTTGGCATAATAAGCTTTTATAACACTGTCATTATTGGCAACATACATCTTGATTTCTGTGACCAAATTTGTAACATCATCTATGGTTTGCTTTATTTTGAAATGCCCCGCAATATCGGCATTTCCCAAGGTACTACGCAGGGTAAATTTGGCAGAATCGGCGGTAGGATGCTTTGCTGTAAGGAAAATATCGGATACTTTGAGGGTTTTCATCGTATCATTTTTGATATAAGTAAGCACCATTTGCTGCAATTTCGCCTCTCCTGCAATCAATTCTATGTCTTTACCTTGCAAGTCCACATTTACATCTGAAGAAATAATAACTTCTTGTTCTAACAACTTGAATTTTTTCAGGTTAAGGTTGCTGATTTTTCCTTTTATTTTATATTTTGGATTGTTATTATCTGCCAAATCAAGGTCTGCATCTCCTTTGAAGTGCGTTGCGCCCTCATAATTCACTACGGCTTCGCGCAGGCTTGCTTTTCCCGTAATCGTTTTGGCATCTTTTCCTTGCAAATCGATGTTTACTAAGGCAGTAATTTGTATGTCTTGGTCTAAGACTTTGTATTTTTTGAGGCTGATATTCAAGGCTTTACCTTCTGCTTTGTATTTTGGCATTTCAGCATTCGCAAAGTCAATATCTACATTTCCGGTAAAGTGCGTTTCCCCATCATGCGCCCGCACATAGCCCGTAACGTGCTTGTTCCGCAAAGTCATTTTGCCATACACAGAATCCGCTTTAAAACCTGCCACTTCTAATATAGCCACAGTAGATTCGGTTTCTATCACCAATTTGTCCAAATTTCCCCCTTCTCCTTTTATTTTTCCATTAAAAGAAATATCATTGGAAATGCCAAAATTGGGCGCAATTCCTATTTTGTTGAATTGTAAGTTCTTGGTTAGCAAGGTTCCCTCATAGCTTACCTCTTTTCCGGGGGCTTTCGGTGGCACTTGAATATGCACATCTGTTTGCACAAATCCCAGCCCAGATTCAATTGTTCCTGCCACTTGAAAGTCCAAAGGGCTGCCTTTGAAATTGGCGACAATGTTGGAACTTGGTACATTATGCAAAAAAGTAGGTAAACTTACCCCAGGTAACAATCGAAAAAGGGCATTTCCTGCCAGCAGCCCCTTTTTGATTTTTATGTCTAAAAAGAGCTTTTCGTCTTCTGTAAAATTGTACAAATCTGCATCTGCCTCTATTATCAATTCATTGTCGTAAACAGCGTGTAGATTTTTGCCATACAAATTGTGAACATCGCCCGAAACCTCGCCATACATGCTTTGAATAAAGCCTTTTGCAGGAATCGGATAGGTAAAATGGTCTAAAATGCCTAATTCAAAGCTACTTTTACTTATAGTTGCATGAAAATGGCTGCCATTTTCTCCTGCAAGCAGGCTTTCTAAGGTATTGTCAGGGAAGCGCACATTGGCAAAAACGTGGGTTTTGCCCGAAACTATCGCCAAATTATTGAATTTCAAAATGCCGTCTTCTATGCAATTTCCTTTGGCATCATAGACTGCTTCGGGGTCGCTGATGAGCTGAACAGTCAATTTATCAAGCACAAAACCCGAATAGGTTTCTTTCAAATCCAAGCGTTGTAGGTTGATATCCAAGCGATTAGAATTGTATCTTTTGAAACTTGCCAGCAAATTGAGGTCTGTAATTTGGAGGTTGGCAAAGTTCATTCTTTTGGGTTCAAAAATAGACATTCTATCATTTGTAGAATCTCTAAACGTAAATTTTCCGCCTTCTATGAAAATTTCAGGCACAGCAATGTCTATTTTTAAGGCAACAGGTTTTTGGGTAGTATCTTTTTTGGAGGGAGGAATGAGGTCGTCAAGGTTCATTTTTCCTGCACAATTCTTATAGAGATAAAATTCAGGCTGTTTCAAGTCTATGCGCCCTATGCTTAGGCTTTGTAGCGAGTCTGCATGTTCGTATAAACGGCGAAAAGAGAAGTCAAGTACTTCAATATCAATGCTTTTTACTTGTAAAAAAGGGATATTTTGTTTATCATAAATAACGACATTTCTCAAAATTGCCCAATGAAATAAGCCAAAATCCACTGCGCCAATGTCTATTTTTAGCCCTAATTCTGCTGCTGCAACGGTTTTTGCCAAAAAGACTAAGCGATTCTGTACGGGAGGCAGGGTAATACTTGCCACCAGCAAACCGACTATCAGCACAAGCGAAAGGGCTATGCCGAAAAGCCACGCAAGTATTTTGAGGACGATTTTAATCATGTTTTTCGCGCAGATTTGTGCTGTTAAAAAGAGAAAAAACTATCAATATTTTTTGATAGTCACGCAGCTTTTAGCAGCCTTTATGAAAGGTGGTAATGGCTATCATTATCTCCTTCATTTTTTCGGGCGAGAAGCTATTTTTGTAAATACACTTAAATATTTCTGCTTTTTGTTCGGGAATCGAAAGGTGCGAAAACTCTTTTTTAATACGATTTTCTACCACAAGGCGTGCCATGTCTATCATTTCCATACCCATTTTACCCCGTTCTTGCGGGCTAAGAGCTAAAATAAGTTGCGTTTGCAGTTTTCGAATCGCATCAGGCGTATTTGTATGTATCATATTATTATATCGTATGTTTTGAGTGATAAAGTTTCAATCCAATGTTGAAGGTATTTTTTATCAAGGTTTGGAACTTCCAATAAGTTGGTAATATCTAGTAATTGCCTATCACTTTGATAGACTTGAATCCAATCCAATTTCGATAAAATCAAATCTTCCACCGCAACAATCCATATCTCAAAGCCATAAATAGTTGTTTTTTGCCTTCTTTCAAACTCAAGATTTCGATAAGCAGAATCTTTTTTGAGAATAAAATCAATGGTGGTCATACTTTCCAAATCAATCAAATTAAACATTCCTTTTCTGCGTACTTCTTGTTTTATCTCAAGCTCATTCTGATAAAAGCCTGTTTCAAATGCCTTTAAGAAGCCTGTAACATCTTCTTCCTTCAAGGAAATGATAATATCAATATCTCTTGTCATTCTGGGCGTTGTATAAGCATTTACTGCCAAACTACCCGAAATCATGTAAGGAATATGAGCGGTTTCCAATTTTTGGCAGACCTTTTTTAAGCTATTTAACATATTATCTTTGAAAACATTTTGATAAAGCTACTACTTTTTTCTTAAAAAGGTTTGCTCCTACAATCCAACTCATTTTATCCCAATAGCTCTCTCAATATCACCCAAAAATGCCTAAGAATAAAAATAAACTTGTGCAAATCCTTTGTTTTTGTCGCATCAAATTCTTTGCTTATCATCAATTCTTTATTATCTAACACGACAAATGACCAAAATTTTCCTGCCACATAACAGCCATAAATGGGTTTTCCATTATGGTTCAGGGATTGTGCAATCAGCATATCTATTATGAGTTGCGCGCGTGGGTCTTTATCAGGTTTGGATTTTTCACTTCGGCTTCGCTCAGTGCAAGTATATTCATGAAAACAAAGATAAGGCGTATATAACTCATCTTCTACCCCTTTTGCCAACAGCATATCAGGCTTAGAAGACAATTTGTATTGGTTTATAGTCGCTGTAATTGACTGTTCAAAAAAGGCGTGATACGGATTTTCTTCATCCAAATAGCCAACTATTTCAAGCACAAAAGCCACAAAATACATTTTTAATTCCTCTTCATTCCAATTATCTGCCTGAGTCAGCAAGCGTTTTCGGAGTTGTTCCAAACGCAAACCTTCTGCCTCCGTCAAATCGCCTTCAGCAGCCACCCATTTTTCTAACAAAGGCATAGATTGCAAACCCCATAATAGGCGTTTTAGCCCAAATGTGGTAACAATTGCTCCCAGAGACCATTTAGGATTATCTTTTATTTCTTCCATAAGTAGTTGAATTTGAGCGAATTTGTATTAGGGTGGCTCACTTTTTAAAAGTGAGCCACCCTATTTTAAGCGGCTTTGAGCCATTGCAAAATTGCTATCACAGGCGTATCGGACACTACTTTAATATTATGCACCTCCCAAAGTGGGATTTCTATATAATCTCCTGCTTTCATTTTTATCGTTTTTTCGCCAATAATGCACTCACAGGCTCCTTCCAAAATCAGGAAACTTTCATATATCTCCTCATGATGTTCGTCAGGAATAAATTCGCTCAATCTTACCAAAAACTGCTCAACTTTCTCGTCCGCCCTCAAAGGGTGCATATAGACATTGTCTTCTACAGAAGGAAATTTTATGTTTTTTACCGCCTTTTTCCATTGCTTCCAATCATGGTTTTCGCCCAACAAAGGCGGTGCAGCTATATAAACCCTATCTTCGTGTATAACATTCCACATTTGGTCAGTAGAAAGCAGTTTAGGCTTGGGCGAAACCGCCAAAGTATATTGATTCAAGGCTTTTTCTATCGCATCTATTTCGGCTTGAAGAGCGGGATAGTATGCGGCATATTGCTTGATTGTTTGGGTTTCTGCTGCTGAAGCATGTCCCAAACAATACAATTCTATCAAGCCAGATTCTATAAAAGTTCGTTCACTTAACATATTCATACAAAACAATATATACGTAAATGGAGGTTGGAAAGGTAGTTTTCTATACAATTATTCTTCTATTTTTATCGTAACCTTGCCGCCTTTTGCCAAAAAAGCTGCGACAAGGGGATATACTTTATAATACGCATCTTTGCTGCCCGTTATTTGACGAGGTTTATTTATATTATTTTCGCCTAAAACATGGCTTCCTACCAAAATACAGCCTTTTGTATCTGCTTCTGTATTGCCAATATGTATCAAAATATATTGAAAACCCGGCACATTTTGCAGCCATAACATACCTTTGTGAATATCTTTGTATTTCATAGAATAGGTGTCATTCATTCCGCCTACTTTGCGAAACAAAATCTCATATTCGCCCGCAGGAATACGGGTGTCGCCCTGCACTTTTGTTTCTCTATATTGGTCTTCTAAGGTGTAAGCATAAAATTGATTGTTTATATACAATTTCCCCAAGGTATCTTCTACGCCAGAGCTATATCTTACCAACTTGATAGTCAAGTGATTGCTTGTATCATTTGTGCTGGGAGGAGTATCTACGTGCGGCTGCACAATCGGCACATCAGTTTGTGGGTGAGGTTGCGGCTGCGTAATCACATTGTCTTTGACAGGCACAACAGGCAGCTCTGTGTCTGCGTTTGGCGTTTGAGGCGTGTCTATCACAGGCGTTTCGGCGGCTTTTCCCCCAAACAAAGCCCTAAAAAAATCGGCAATGGCGCGTAGTATGTTCATAACGAAATTGAAAATTGAAAATGGAGAATTGAAAATACGGAAGACATTTCATGCTTATTTCTTCATGATTATAAATCTGCGAAATCTGCTTTTATCTGCGAAAATCTGCGTGAAAGGTAAATTACAGCGTTTCAATAATAACCCAAAAGTGGCGCAAGATAGCCAAAATTTGTGTAATTCCTTCTATTTTTGTAGCATCAAAAGAAGGGCTTATCATAAACTCCTTAAGAACACGAGAAGAATAAAATCCTAATTTACCACTAAGGCACGAAGGAAACTAAGAAAGAAAAAGCGTGGCTTAGATGTCTTCTTTTACCCTATTGCTTCGTGTTTCTTTGTGCCTTAGTGGTGAGAAAAATGGGAAGTTATTTAATTTGTGTTCCTTATTCCTTCTTCTTTTTTTGCTTTATTTTCATCAAAGCTGCTATTTTCCCCAAAAGTTCTACCTGTCCTTTTTTGGAAATAGCAGAAGTCATTATCACTTCGGGAGCAGGAGATTCCAGCGAAATCGCCAATTTGCTATATTCATTTAGCATCAAAGCCATCTCTTTTTGTTTGCCTTTGTCGGCTTTGGTAACAATGAGAGAATAGCTTTTTTTCTCCGAAATCAAAAACTCAACGAACTCTAAATCAATCTTTTGGGCAGGAATTCGTGCATCTATTAAGACAAAAATATGGTCAAGTTGTGGGCGGTCGCTTACATAAGTCAAAATCATTTTTTGGAAAGTAGAACGCTGCGTTTTGGCAACTTTTGCGTAGCCAAATCCGGGCAAGTCGCACAAATACCAAGCCTCATTGATGAAATAAAGGTTGATAGACTGCGTTTTGCCGGGCGTAGAACTCGTATGTGCCAAGGCTTTGCGCCCACAAAGCATGTTGATAAGCGAAGATTTGCCCACATTTGACCGCCCTACAAAGGCAAATTCAGGGATAAATTCCTGCGGAAGTTGGTTCAATCTACCGCTACTGCTATGAAATATGGCTGTTTTTATTTCCATTAATACAAAATTTCTACAAAGATACGAAAATTTCTTGCGATTCTTGCTGTTTAAAACGCCAACAACTCTGCCAATTTCTCTTTCAGCCTTGCATTTGCCAAAAACTGCTTTTCCAATTCCTTGTTGAAAGGCACAGGCGTATCCAAAGAGCCTAAGCGCGCAATCGGTGCGTCCAAATATTGAAAGCAATGTTCCGCAATAGAAGCCGCAATTTCTGCCCCAAAACCGCCTGTTTGCGTATCTTCATGCAAAACAAGGCATTTTCCCGTTTTCTTCACAGAGGCAAAAACCGTTTCTGTATCCCAAGGCAGCAAAGTCCGTAAATCAATGATTTCTACGTCTGCAGCCAAGTCTTTTACCGCCGACAAAGCCCAATACAAGCCCATTCCATACGTTATAATGGTAGCGTCCGAACCCGCCTGCGCAATCCTTGCCTTCCCAATCGGTACGTTATAATAGCCTTCGGGAACCTCGCCTTGTATGCTGCGGTAAAGCCATTTATGTTCAAAGAAAATGACAGGATTTGGGTCTAAAATCGAAGACGTGAGCAAGCCTTTTGCGTCTTCGGGCGTGGCAGGATAGACCACTTTGAGTCCGGGTGTATGCGTAAACCAAGCCTCATTGCTTTGAGAATGAAAGGGACCTGCGGCTTCGGTCGCGCCTGTAGGCATACGTATAACTACATCTGCGGCATGTTGCCAGCGATAATAATTTTTGGCAATATTGTTCACAATTTGGTTAAAACCACAACTTACAAAGTCTGCAAACTGCATTTCTATGACTGATTTTTTTCCTGCCAAAGACAAACCCAAGCCTGCGCCAATTATCGCAGATTCGCAAATAGGCGTATTTCTCACCCTTTCTTTGCCAAAAAGAGCCACAAAACCCTCTGTAATTTTGAAAACGCCGCCATATTCTGCAATGTCCTGCCCCATTATCACCAAATCGGGGTGATGAAACATAGCTGCTTTCAGCCCGTCCGAAAGCGCATCTATAAAACGCATATTTTTGCCTGTGCCGATTTTTGCAGGAATCAAAGGCGTAGTAAAAGGGGCATATACCTCAGCTGTTTCTTTGTCAAAACTGACCGAAATTTCAGGCGCATTGAAGGCGATTTCTATTTCTGCATTGATTTCGGCTTTGAGGGTTTTGCGTAGATTTTCTATTTTTTCTTCAGATAAAACCCCTTCCGAAATCAGGTAATTTTCGTAGTTTTTAACAGGGTCTTTTTTCTCCCACATATCGAATAAATGCTGTGGCACATATTTCACGCCCGAAGCCTCTTCATGCCCCCGCATCCGAAAAGTCATACATTCCAACATGATAGGTTTTCTATCTTTGCGCATCTGTGCAGCCAATTCCGAAACAGCATGATAGACTTCGAGAATGTTATTTCCATCTATTGCTACGCCTTTTATGCCATAGCCTACTGCCCTGTCCGAGAGTTTTTCGCAACGAAACTGCTCGTCCGAAGGCGTAGAAAGCCCGTACCCATTGTTTTCTATCACAAACATCACAGGCAAATCCCAAACCGCCGCCACATTGATGGCTTCGTGAAAATCGCCTTCACTTGTGCCACCATCTCCCGAAAAAGGGGCGGCTATATATTGTTTTTTGTCCAAATTGCTTGCCAATGCCAACCCATCTGCCACAGGTAACATTGCGCCTAAGTGCGAAATCATGCCGATAACCCTATCTTGTGGCGAGCCAAAATGAAAAGACCTTTCTCTGCCTTGCGAATAGCCCGAAGGTTTGCCCTGCCATTGCGCAAAAAGGCGGCGTAAAGGCATTTTTCTACTTACCCAAACCCCCAGATTTCTATGCAAAGGCAGAATGTAATCTTCTGAATCTAAGGCTTTTGTAAGTCCTACAGCAATGGCTTCTTGCCCAATTCCCGAAAACCATTTGCCCACTTTTCCTTGTCGCAGGAGAATGAGCATTTTTTCCTCAATCATACGAGGATACAAAATGTCGGTGTATAAATCCAATAATTCCGCATCTGTGAGTTGCTTGCGGTCGTAGGTCATCAACGGTAATGTTGCAGTGTCTTGCATGATGAATGTGTATTTTGGGCGCAAAGATACGGAGTTTATCAGAAAGCCATTGTACCAGACTCACTTGTTTTTTGAGAAGGTTCAATAATTTTGCTTTTTTAGGGTAAATAAATCGGCAAAATACCTTATATTTGCGCAATAGTTAAGGGTAGCGCACCTTTCAAAGGTGCGCCACCCTACTAAACGGAAATTCATTTCTAAACAAAATTATAATGAAAAAAATACTACTTTTATCCATCACTTGCCTCATTTCCAGCTACTTAGCTGCGCAAGCAGAAGGAAATTTTAAGGCGGCTCGTTCGCAAAGCATTGAGACAAATGCAGATGACATGCAAATACAGCAATATTCAATCCCTGCACCAGTTGCAAATTCCTATTACAATCAATCTATCTCTACCCCGACAGATAACAAGTACGCGCAAAATATTGTTTTTGCAGGGGAAAACGTCATGACATTGAATATCAATGCTTTGGCAAACCATAATGCAAAGGAATATGTGGCTATTTTCAATGTTACACAGGCAGGAAGCACAGCAGAGGAGGCAGATAAACTCCTCAATGACCGTATAAATGCCTTTATGATGGGTGCAAACTCGTTGGACATAGGCAAAGAAAATTTGTATGTGGATATGGTCTCATTTTTGCCGAGATACGAATTAGTCGCAAGCAAAAAGGTATTTAGCAAAAAAACCTATACAGAAACGCCAAAAGGTTTCATTTTACAAAAAAATATCCACGTAAAATTTACCAAACCTGAAGTATTGGACAGGCTTATAAGCATTGCTGCTAAAAATGAAATTTACGAAATCGTGAAGGTGGATTATATCGTAGAAAACCCTGAAAAAACCTATCAAGATTTGCGCAACAAAACGCTGGACTATCTCAATCAAATAATTGCCACTTACGCCAAAATCGGCATGAAATTGGATTCTGCCTACAAAATTACGGCAGAAAATACTTGGGCAACCTATCCTGCAACTCGCTACAGCAGCTATCAAGCCTATTCGAGCGTGTCTATGGAGGCGGTCAAAGGGGGCAGTGTGGTCACAGAAGCCGAAAAAACGCAGACCTCTTTTTACAACGCAATTCCTTCGGATAACTACGATATTGTCATAAATCCGACCATTATTGAGCCTGTGGTTCAATATTCGTACAATTTGCGCGTGAAATTCACTTTCAAAGAAAGAGTGCCCTACAAAGAAGTGAAACGGGAACAGGAATTTTTGATGATAACGCCTACAGGCGAGGTCAAAACCTTGAAAGTGGGGGAAAAATAAGCTGTATCTCACGCAGATTTTCGCAGATGGGGACGCAGATTTTCGCAGGATAGGCATTTCGGCTACGCTCAATGACCATCTGCGAAAATCTGCGGTTAAATCTGCGAAAATCTGCGCGCAAAACAACCTAAAAATGTCAAAACCAGCCTTACTCATGCTACATGGCGCACTCGGCACAAAAGACTTTTGTCTGCCTTTGCTGCCTTTATTAACACCTCATTTTCAAGTATTTAGCTTCGATTTTGTGGGACATGGCAGCCATAATTGGCAGGGAGAAACCTTGTCAATAGAAAATATGGCTGCCCAAATTGCCCATTTTCTCCAAGAAAATAACCTAACAAAACCCGTAGTATTTGGCTATAGTATGGGCGGCTATGCGGCTATGTATTTGGAAAAAACGCAGCCACAGACTTTTGCAAGTATTATGACTTTTGCCACCATTTATAATTGGACTCCCGAAAATGCGCAAAAACAAGTATCACAAATGAATTGGGACAAAATAGTAGCAAAAGTACCCCATTTTGCGCAAGTTATGCAGTCTTTACATGGAGAAAAAACAGGCAATTTGTTTGCCGCTTTGTCAGATATGCTTTTGAAAATGGGGGAAAACTTGCCCATTTCCGCAGAAGATATGTCAAAAATACAGATTCCAGTATGGCTTGGCGTGGGAGATAGAGATACTACTGTTACCTTAGCAGAAACGATTGAGAGCTATAAAAACTTGCCAAAGAGTCATTTATTTGTTTTACCCAATGTTCCACACCCCTTTGAAAGGGCAGATATGGCAGGCTTAGCCATGATGATAACAAAGTTATTGCCTAATTAAATAGGCGAAATTCGGGATTTACATACACATATTTTTGCGCAAATTCCTTCGTAGCTTTGGCTTTTAATTGAAGATAAATAGCTTTATAATGAGCATCTTGTATGAGATTGTGTAGCTCATTTTGGTCTTTATTGAGGTCGTATAATTCTTCAAAAGAAAAATCATGATTGAACATGAATTTATATACGGCAGAATCGCTATAAGCGATGAGCAAAAATCGGTCTGCATCATTATTGGCGGATTGATGATAACTATAACAATATATAGAGTCTCGATTCATCGATTGCCCCTCCCAATTTGAAGGAATAGGCAGCCTTAGATTATCCACAATCGTAGGCGCAATATCGATTTGACGCACAAATTTAGTGTTTTTGTAAAAAGAAAAGTCCTCATCATATATCAAAATCGGAAAACGATTCGCAGATTCATACAAATGAGTCGCATGTGCGATATATCCATGCTCGCCAATACTTTCGCCATGGTCAGAAACTATCCAAATTTGAGAATTATGGAGCAGGTTTTTATGTTCCAAACTATCAAAAATCTGCCTCACCATATCATCTGCTTGCAAAATGCCATTGTCATGGTAGTTGGTGATTTCGGGATAGCTCCAGCCTTGAAAATAAAAGCCTGTTTCGGGCTTTACAGGCAAATATCGGGCAAATTTGGGCGATTGAATCCCTGCCATATGCACCGACATGAGGTGTATATACATAAAAACAGGTTTTTCTCGTTTGGCAGAAACCGTAGCTAAAGCCTTGGGAATGCAGTTATCATCTCCAATGGGGTAGCCCGGATTTTCTTGATAATTATCTACATCATCTAAAAAAAAATCATAAATAACACTCCAATCTCTGCTATAGCCCGATAACAAAAAATGTGTTTCATAGCCCGCTTTTTTCAATAAACTTACTAATGTAAAGCCTTTGTAGCCTATATTTTTCCATGTTTTGCCAAAAAAAAGACTAGAAACCCCACATTCTGAGCAAGCACAAGTAGCATTAGCCTGTTCCACTTTTTTGAACTTCCCAGCTTCATACATTTTGGTCATAAAGGGAGCCGTCATGCGACTATAGCCATAGATAGGCAGGTGGTCGGCACGCATGGCATCAACAATAATGACAATTACATTTTTTCGCTTAAAAGAATCGGGAACTATATAGTTTTTTCTGTTTTTCTCATCTTCCAAACCTATCCTCAATCGATGTTCATCTACAAAAACGCCTGTGGATTTATCCCCTCTGAGTGCCACCACAATCGGCTCCCCGCATTGATGAATCACTCTTTTGGAAAACAAAGCGGCGCGAAAAAATAAGGGCGAACAGACTAATAATGCCAATATGATGCCTGTTTTTTGGGCGAAAGAGAAGGTGAAAAAGGTTTTTTGGAGAGATTTGCGTGCCGAAGAAAAGGGAAAAGAAATGGGGGCATTGTTTTTCCATACACACCAAAATGCTATTATTTGATTGATAATGAGGATACTCCCTACTCCAATATAGATTAATATTTGTGGAAAAGGCATGGATTTTAACAAATGGGGAAAGGTAGGGAGAAATTTAATAATCATCGTAAAGGTAATGGTCTGCCCCCACGCAGCATTGCTCATGATGACTAATAAATAAAAAATGAGCCAAATTGTGCCATACAGCCCTGCCAATAAACTGCGCAGAAAAAGGAAATGATAGGATTTTGTGTAGTTATAAACAACGGAAAATACCCCATGCAATAGACTTGCAACACAAAGGTGCGCTGGCAAGGAAAAAATATTTTTGTGAAATAATACAATATAAAAGATTGAGAACAAGCTATTTATGCCTAATAAATAATATAAATATCTCTGCATAATTATGTTTTTATTTTTCTATTGCTCGTAGCTGCCGCAAGCGTCCGCTTGTGGCAGCTATCTTGAAGCGTCCGCTTCCAGCTGCGAAGCGGACGCTTCAAGATAGAGGGTACAAGCGGACGCTTGCACCAGCAGGCAGCAGTTTTTGTCTGTAATAGGGTGGCGCACTTTTAAAAAGT
>JAYUZN010000037.1:0-6420 GCA_043751755.1 Bacteroidota bacterium
GTAGATATAACGGTTGCAGGTTTAAACAATCCGGCGGACATCTGCTATGCTTTGGCTACAGATACGCTTGCAATTCCAAATACAGGCGGAAATAACATACTGTTTGTGGGCTTTCAAAGCCCTAATTCGCTTGCAAATCAAAGCCATATAGGGCTTAGTTTTAGCATTTCGCCCAATCCGATGACAGAAAAAAGCCTTATTCAATTTGAAGCGAAAACGCCCTCATCGGGGAGTTATCGAATTTGTGATATAAAGGGGCAAACGCTTTATACGCAAGTTGAAATACCTGTGAAAGCAGGAAAAAATGAGATTGCTTTTCCCAAATTGTCGCTTGCTAAGGGCTTTTATTATGTGAAACTGACAATAGAAGGCAGAGAAAGTGTGCAAAAGGTGTTTGTAGAATAGCTTGTGGGGTTTCACGCAGATTTTCGCAGATGGGGACGCAGATTTTCGCAGATTAAGAATGGTTCGACTTCGCTCACTCATCTGTGAAAATCTGCGGTTAAATCTGCGAAAATCTGCGCGAAATTCCAAAAATTCATTTAAACCACGCCACGATTCCCAACAAAATAGGGAACATTTCCATCATAAAGGAAACCCCAGCATGAACTAACACTCCGCCCATAACACTTCGGGTTCTAAATGCCAAAACTCCCAGTGTATATCCTGCCACAATCGCCCCAATCGTTTCGCCTATCGGCTTTTGAAAATGGAGGAAAACATAGACTGCCACCATAGGCAAAATGGCGTGTCTGCCCAATAAACGGCTAAAACCTATGACCATTAAGCCTCTGAAAAAAATCTCCGTCCAACTATAAAAACTTGCATAAAAAGCCTCAAATACCCAAAAACCTACTTTTGGATTCATAAGGGTAAGCCCTTCGAGGCGCGTAGGTCTCATGATAGGGTAATAGCCCACAAAGGCATTTCCCATAAAACAGGCAATACACACGCCTACTGCCATGATTCCGAGCAAATATGCGTAGGGTTTCCAATCAAAACCTTTAAAGGTAAAGCCCCAAAAATGATTTTTTTCTTTTTCGTACAAAAAATATAACAATACCAATGCCAAGCCCTCATACACATATACGCGCCCTACCATGAGTGTTCTAAATAGCCAAAAATAATCGGCACTATCCCGATTGTAGGCATAAACGGGCAAAATATGGTGCCACGCGCCCATTATCAAGGCTCGGACGAGCAGTAAAACTACCGTTTTTACCCAAAATTCTTCTTTGTACCAAAAACTTGTGTCTTTGTAAAGATAGGAATATAAGCCTACACAAAAGAAAAATGGCAAAGCAAAAAAGAGAAAACTTGCCGCAATCGCCCAGTAGGAATGGTCGCCATACGAAAGGTCCCATAGAAGACTATGAATTCTCAAACCATAATTCAAAGTAATGGAAATCGCCAAAAAGAGCAAAACGCAGCCATAATACATGGGGTTAAAATCCTCTTGAATATGGCTTTTTAGGATATGATAAATTTTTTGCATGAAGACAAGGTTTTTATTTTTTAGACAAGGTTTTGTTTTTTTAGACAAGATTTACAAGATAAACAAGATAAGAATAGGGTTTTCAACTCTCAACTTTCAACTTTCAACTCTCCTATTTCAAATACTTTTGCAAAAGATTGTTTCAATTTTTCTTTCACTTCTTGCATATCTACGTCCCTGCCAAGCTCTTTTTGAAGAGACGTTACGCCTTTTCCTTCCAAGCCACAAGGGATTATATAATCAAAATAAGACAAATCGGTATTGACATTGAAGGCGAAGCCGTGCATGGTAATCCAACGGCTGCAACGCACGCCCAAAGCACATATTTTTTCGGGGAAATCGCTGTCTGCACGTAGCCAAACACCTGAAAAACCTGTCAATCTTTCGCCGATTAAGCCATATTCTGCCATAAGTTGAATAAAAACCTCCTCCAAACTGCGCATATACCAGTGAATATCAGGCTTAAATTTCTCCAAATCGAAAATCGGGTAGCCTGTTATCTGCCCTTTTCCATGATAGGTAATATCTCCGCCTCGATTGATGGGGTAATATTCTATGCCTTTTGCGGCACATTCTGCCTCTGTTATCCGCAAATTTGCCGCATCTCCGCTTTTTCCCAAAGTAAATACGTGATTATGCTCACAAAATAACAAATAATGTTGCGTAGGGATTTCGTGCGGATTTGTGCCACGCGGGTAGCTGAGTTTGAGCTGCGCATTGCCTTGCAAGAGGCGTTCTTGATAGTCCCAAGTCGGTTTGTAGGACACAAAACCACAATCTATATAATTGACAGTATTTGACATAAGTAAGATGGTAGCAGGTTTGCCATTTTTATTTATTCGTCTATCATTTCTTGTATTTCCTTTATCAATCTTTCAAGGTCTTTGTCTGAAATATTGTCTTCTTCTGATTTATCATAAATAGATGACAAAAAAATAGTAGTTTCGCTTTTATCTTTGTCCTCTACGATTTCAACTGCAACTTCCCAAATGTAGGTTATCACACGCATACCTCCGCTTTTTCCTCTACCCTTACTTTTTACAGCTACCCTTATTTTGTACATGTTTTCCGTAATCATAACGCCAGACCGTGGATTTTCAAGTAGCTGTTCTTGCAATGCAGCTAACTCATTTTTGAGCGAAGGATACTTTTTTATCAAAGGTTTCGCCTCACGTTTGAAGTTGTCAATAACGATTATTCTATAACTCATTTAAAAAGTCGGTTAAAGTTGTACCCTGTTTCTCGCCTCTTTGGATTTGGCGAATTTCTTTGAATACCGTTTTAAATCGCTCTTTAAAAAGGGCAAAGCTTTTCAATCGTTTATAGTCTTCGACAAAAGCCTCCCATTCCGCTACAGACATCTGCACAAAAATAGGAGACCCTTTTTCATTTACAACATAATTTATTTGTGGAAACATACATAATTAGCGTTAAGAAGTTCAACATACAAATATACAATATTTCCCCATATACATTTATATTTTTGCAGAATCTGCCAAATAATAATAATTTGTATATCCAAGTCGGGAGGTGACCTCTTTTACCCCAATTCTGAATATAGTGCAGATAACGCAGATGAGTAGCTCGTCTGCGCTATCTGCGTGAAAAATTAGAACAATTTGCCCAACAATCCCGAAGCACTGTCTTTCAAATCGGACAAAGTGTCCATTGCTCCGTCTTTCAAATCGCCTAATTTGTCGGTAGCTAAGTCAGTGAGGCTGAACTCTTTGCCTTCTAATAAGCCGCCTAATTGTGCTGCAATGCCATCAGGCAATTTGCCTTTCAATGCGCCCATAACGGTTTCTAAAGCACCTTTTGCTTGTTCTTCAGAGATACCCGTTTTCTCCATGATTTGTTTCAAAACTTCCATTGTAAAAAATATATTGAGAGATTAAAAAATGAATGACATTATCAATTACTTCTTCTTTGCAACTCCACAACAATCATATTTTTCAAGTTGTTAAGTACCCCAAACATCTTGAAAAGTTTTTCTTCATCTGTCAAATCAAAAGGAAGGCTTTGCGTAAAACATCGCTCGCGCAACATGCAAAAACGCCATGCAGAGCCGCCCAACAGATATGCACCATATACAGGAAGTTGATTATCAGGGGTTTCTATCTTATTCAAAGCCTGTGCCGCCAACATTGCTGTTACCAACTGCCCTTCAGGGTCCCCCGATTGAGACTTAGACTTCTTAAACTCATCAAGGCAAAAATAAGTAGCTTTCGGCTTTCCAAAACCTTGTGCCACCATCCAATCCACATTTCCATACAATCTCCAGCCGTCTATTTCTGCGGAAATCGCCCTTTCCATATAAGAATCTACTTTTGCCTCATAAAATTCTGCCATATCTAACACAGGAATCAGAAAAAAAGACTCTAATTCAACCTCATTCCAAGTTCCTACTTTATGAATATAGCGTTTTCGCAACCAATTAAGGTGCTTTTTTTCGGCTTCTGTAGGCGTTTCATTCACCGTCAAGAGATTTTCCATATCTTCCCCCTCATAATACATCTCTAAGCCAAATACTTCTACCGCATCTTCGATTGTCCACAATGAAAAAGACTTGCTTTGTACTTCGTTTTCCATATTTTTTGTCAAATTTGGGACAAAAGTAGCTTGTTTTTTCTCAAATAGCAAAGGAAAAATCAAGTTTCAACATAAATGTTTTACGTTTAATAGGGTGGCGCACCTTTCAAAGGCGTGCCGCTCTATTATAAAGTTGCCGTTGTCTGTGTCCTCACTGACAACAGCAACTTTATTTTTTTTATTCCCATTTTATCCCTACTTTTGCCCCTGCTGATTTCAGCAATAGACTGATTCATAATTACCTATCGGCTTATGCAAAAAACGTACTCTGTCCTCGAACTCAAAAGAGAAGTTCCTCAAGAACAAAAAGGCAATCTTATCTTAGGGCTGCTGTTCCATGTAGGTCCTTCTGTCCTATTTATTGTGCTGCTTACCCTATTTGGCATGACCGTTTTCAATGTAATTGCTTTTTATTTGCTGGTTTCTGCGGTGTTTATGACTCCCATCATTATCTTAGAAAGATACGACCCCGCTGTAGAAATGGAAATGCCTAAGATGAAGGAGTTTATTCATGGACTAAGCGTAGTTTTCTACAAAGGATTGCTGGTAGGCGGCAGTTTTGTCGCTTTGGGTTGGTGGCTATTTTCGCTCATTTCCCCCATCACAGGCACACACAACGGCTGGATAAGCATTACAATTGCGGTTTTCCTCACCGACCTTGCCTATTATATGATTCACCGTTTTATGAGTCATGGCTCAGGCAACAGTGCCATTATGCGTTTGTACAGAAAAGAACATGGCGCACATCACAGCGTTTCCGAATTAGATTTCATCAGAGGAAATCAATCTTCGTTGATAGACACAGGCTTAAGCCAATTTCAGCCTTCCATTATCCTCATTTCAGCCTGTTTGGGCATGAATTTAGAATCTACTTTGGTTGCCTATTGCTTTGTCCTTATGTTGCAATCCACTGACCACGTAAATTACACCTGCAATATCGGTTGGCTCAAATATCTCTTTATGGACAACCATGCGCACCGTTTTCACCATTGCAAAAGGGGAAATTTGGTCAATCATGGCGCAGTTTTTTCCATTTATGACCGTTTATTTGGCACATACTACGAAGATTGGAATATTTCTTCGGGCTATATGCACCATAATGATATTTTGTTGCCTATCAAAAGGGAACGTACTACGTTATTTCCTTCACCCAAGGAAACGACTACTTAGGGCTTCCATATTTTGCCCCGAATTGCACGAATTTTCACTAATTTGGGCTGTTAATTCGTGAAAATTCGTGTAAATTCGTGTAATTCGTGGCTATTAAAACATAACAAAAACATGCAAAAATCATACGCCCTCGTAACAGGCGCGAGCAGTGGCATAGGCTACGAAATCGCAGAAATATTAGCTGCAAAAGGCTATTCGCTCATCATTGTGGCACGTAGAGAAGACCGTTTGCAGGAACTCAAACGCCAATTAACGGCAAAATATAACAGCCTTGTAGAAATCATTGTCTTGGATTTGTCCCAAAAAGAGGCGGCAATTACCCTACACAATCGCACACAACAGGCAGGTTTTGACGTAGAAATATTGGTCAATAATGCAGGTTTTGGCATGCAATGCCTTTTCTTGGAGCAATCTATGGAACGTATGGCAGAAATGGTGCAATTAAACATCGTTACCCTCACGCATTTAACACAACTCTATGCGAAGGATTTTGTTCAAAGAGGGGGCGGCAGAATCTTACAAGTAGCGTCTGCGGCAGCTTTTTTGCCTTCCCCTTTTTTGTCGAGCTATGCGGCTACAAAGTCCTATGTTTTCACCTTTAGCGAAGCCCTGACCTACGAATTGCGCAATACGCCTGTTACGATTACTACCCTTTATCCGGGATTTACGGCTACCGAATTTGGAGCCGTGGCAGAAGTGAAAGTCGCTTGGCTGATACGCGCTACGCAAATGCAATCGCGAAAGGTGGCAGAAGCAGGGGTAAGGGCAATGTTTCGGGGAAAAAGAGCCATTGTGCCCGGGCTTTTCAATAAGATAAATGCTTGGTTTTCAACGGTTTTTCCCAGAGGAATGATTATTTTCTTTACAGGGAAAATATTGGGAGGCGTGGAAAAGCATTGATTTCACAGCATCTCCTTCATATCTTCTTTTATCAACGCTTTTAGTCTTTTTAGAATGGCAAAAATATCAAATAACATTAGACTTGCTTTTCATTGATTTTGAGCGTATTAAATTTTATGAATCAATTTTTGGAATGTTATATACTTTTTTAGAAAAAATAAAATACTTACAAAAATTGATATTTTGAAATAAAAGGCAGTAATATTAAAAAAACACTATGTTATAGTTGTTTTTATGTAAATTTAATGCACTGATTATCAGGTAAA
>JAYUZN010000038.1:0-3225 GCA_043751755.1 Bacteroidota bacterium
ATGCCGCCTTGCACTTCTTTTCCAAAAATAAACATAGGAGCTGCTGCGCCATGGTCGGTTCCTACACTTCCATTCGATTGAATCCTGCGCCCAAATTCCGAAAAAGTCGCCCCTATTACCCTATCTTCCACCCCCAAAAACGCCAAATCATCTGTGAAGGCTTTGATGGCATCAGAAACCGAAGCCAACAAGCCTGCATGTTTGCCTGTAGTCGTATCGCCCGCCACAACTTGGTCGTCATGTGTATCAAAAGAGCCTAAGCCTGAACTACTTACCATATAAATACGGGTTTTCAAACCGCCTGCAATCAGATTCGCCACAATTTTCAACTGCGCTGCAAGAGTATTTCCCGCAGGATAGGGAGCTTGCTGTGTAACGGTAGAAGCCGCCGCCACAATCGTATTTACATAGACATCTGTTTGTTGCGCAACTTGACGGAGAAAAGTCAATTCTTTGCCCGCTTTCGTAGCTGGCGCAGGGTCAACGGTTCCATTTACAGCATTGTAAAAGTCGGAAGTACTGTTGATTGCCATGCCCATCACGCCATTTACCCCAATCAAAGAAGGCGAAATAACCGAGCCAATTTGCAGCGCAATTGGGTCAGGCATGGTGGCATTTGGGTAGCCTACGGGGAAATTGGGGTATTCATAACCCAAATATCGTCCAAGCCAACCTGTGTCTAAAGACTGATTCGTGTCTGCCCCTGTAAGCCAAATATCCGTACTGCGAAAATGGGAGTAATCTTGATTTGGATAGCCCACAGATTGGACAATGTGCAGTTTACCCGCATCATACAAGTCTCGCATGCCTGTCATCGCAGGGTGCAAACCCGTAAGATTCGTGCCTGTAAGCCCAAGTACTTGCGTATCGGGAATGAGGATATTTGCCCTTGCATTGGAAAGGGCAGAATATTGGTCTAAGGGAATGACCATATTTAAGCCGTCATTTCCGCCAATGAGCTGAATGAGGACTAATACGTGGTCGGTCTCGGTGTTCGCGCCCGAAAGAGCCGCAAGCATCTGATTCGCGCCAAAGGCTTTGATGGTAAAGCCGCCCAAAAACGCGGGCAAGGTGGCGAGGGATATATTTTTAAGGAAGTCTCTACGTTGCATGGAATAAATGTATTGGTTCACGATTTCACGCAGATTTTCGCAGATTTCACGCAGATTTTCGCAGATGAAAGCAGATGTCGCAGATAAGAAGATTTCATTTCTCATTTCTCATTTTTCATTTTTCATTTTTCATTTTTCAACTTAACTGATGTTCAGGCGTATCTAACATATATTTGTACAAGGCTTGCAAGCGATTGTAAACTTCCTGATAATACGCCATATCCGTAGGATTTTGAATATAATTGTCCCATGCAGAAGTCCAATATGCGTCTGTAGATTGCCCCGAAAGGAGGATGCCTTTCATAAAATCCTTGACCGTTTGCGACACATCTATGCCATGCAAAAGGGTAGCCGCTTCTGCCACCAAATTATTGGGGTCGTAGGCATCATCAAGGCTTTGGGTAAAACCAATTATATCAAATATTAATTTGTAACCACCTGACGTATAGCCTGTTGTGATGAGTTTATCGGCGAAGGCTACCCTTGCAGGATAAGTAACAGAATTTATCCACATCTCATGAAAAGCAGGCTCTTGATAATAGGCTTGCCAACCTGCTACACTCGGCGGCTCGGCAGGAGATTGCTGCATGATGATAAGTTGCGAACTTATATAGTCATAATGTTTTGCTTGTAACACAACATCTGTATTATCTGGGAAAACCACCAACATTTGTCGGCACAAACCTACCGCAAAATCCACAGGACTTTTGATGAGGCAGCTTCTATTGGCTACATCAAAAAAATGTTCACTTTTGAGCAACTGCGCCATCACAGGCAAAATATCATAATTATTGTTGCGAAAAGTATCTGCCAAAGGAATGATAACATTGGTTTCTATGTCATTGTCGATTTCATAATAGACAAAAAAGCGATACAAATTCCTGCACATAAACAAGGCTACCTCATCTTTTGCAAAAATCATATCCATCAAAGTGTCCAATTCCTGCTCACCTGCCGCCCCACTCAAACCCGTAATTATCGTATTATTATAAAAGGAAGAAAATTGCTTATCTGCCGTTTCGTGCTTGGTCGAGTCAAAATAATAGGTTTGATTCGTGGTATCAATGCGATAGCCCGTTAGGACTTTTGCCGCCGCTTTTACATCATCTTCTGTATAGCCCGAATTTGCGCCCAAAGTAAACAGCTCCTGCAACTCCCGCCCATAGTTCTCGTCAGGATTATTTTTATTATTTTGGTAGCCATTCAAGTACTTTAACATGCCCACATCTTTTGTAATATCCTTCACCATTTGCTTGAAATTGCCCAAAGCTGCTGCTCTCAACAAGGCATTTGTGGTGTAAGAAGCCCATGAAACCCCCACATCACTGTAATTAGTAACCAAATGATTTTGCCAAAACAGGGTCATTTTTTCCTGAATACTTCTATTTTGATTCAACAGCACCTGCACCCACCAAGTTCGCAAGCAATTTCGCTTCAAAAAATCTTTGAGAGGGTCAGGCATCGCTCCTACCCATGTTTGCCCCAAAGGCACATACGGGTCAGTGTAATTTGCACTGTTATAGTTGTTTATGGGGGGGCTGGGGGGGACAGGGGGGGCAAGCAAGCTATCCACTACCTGATCCATTGTCATACCTGCAAAAGCGTTCAAATCGGCTTTTGTTACGCCAAATAAAGTTCGGCGCAAAAGGTGCGTCAATTCTACCTTGCCCCAAGTGCCTTGATAAGGCGCAAGCCCCGAAAGAACACCTCTTGTTTGCAGAATCTGTGTATTCATAATTGTAAGATTTGGATAAAAGAAATTGGAGTATGTTTTTACGAAAAGGTTTAACAATAATTGCTCCTAAGTTACGACTTTTTTGTAATTAGGGACAAAAATATTACTTTTGCAATGTACAACATATCTGCCATTATCTTTTTCGTGTCCCGTAGGGACAAAATAGCGGTAGAAATAGGCGTATTTCCCCCCATTTTTTATTCAATTTTTCGTGTAAGTAGTGCGGACTAAATAGACAAGGTTAAGATATTGGTTGTATTGCTGGTGCAAGCGGACGCCCAATGTAGTCAGTTTAGAAAATGAAGGAAATGGGGGTAGATAAATTTGTGGTATGTGTAGCGCATGCTTTAGCTTGCGTTAAACAAAAATGGACAAATT
>JAYUZN010000039.1:0-21496 GCA_043751755.1 Bacteroidota bacterium
TCGAGGATGGAAGCGGACGCTTCAAGAAACTGCCACAAGCGGACGCTTGCGGCAGCTATCCCGATAATTTAACCCCGTTTATTTTATAAGAACCACTTAGTCCCGTAGGGACGGCTATATTTATAGAAAAAACATGCCAGCCCCTCCCTCTTTTTTTTCGTGCTTGCACGAAAAACACGATAAATTGGGGGAATTCCATTTTCTATAAATATTTCGTGCCTACGGCACTACTCGTAGTGAGCCTGTCGAACCAAGAAATGAGCAAAATGACTGCTATAACTAAATGGTCAAGTTTTATTTCTCAATCTATCTATAGACAAAAAGAGGTTGCCAATTTTACTTGGCAACCTCTCTATGACGAAGAATGTACGTTACTTATTGAGGAGTCGTAGAACCGCCTTTGCTACCGCCCTTGGTAGGAGTTGTACCTGTTTTACCAGGCTCAATAGCACCACCTTTACCTGGAGGGGTAGTTGTTTTGCCAGGACCTGTAGTTGCACCGCCTTTACCAGGACCTGTGTTTACAGGGGGAGGAGTAACAACTGGAGCTGGAGGAGTAACTACTGGAGGCGTAACTACTGGAGTAGTATTGTTGTTAGTGGTCGGCTTGCCAGGAGTTGGTTTCGCTGGAGCTTTTACGGGTGCTTTAGTTGGAGCAACTACTTTCCCTTTGCCTTTGCCTTTTAGCATAAGCATTGAATCAGCCACTCTGGTAGAATCAGAGATGTGCTTTGCGGTTGCGTCAGCAGTAGCCTTAGCGGTTGCAGCAGCATTTGCAGCAGAAGTAGAGTCATCTCTTGCTATCTGAGCGAGAGAATCTGCAATGTGTTTTTCTTGTGCTTCTTTGTCTGCACCGCCGCAAGATACGAATGCTAGCGCAACTACTAATACTAATGCGAGAATTGAATGTAATTTTGTCATAATTTTAACAAGGAAATAAAAAAATGTTGTAATGTGTACAATTTGTGGCGAAATTATCTGCTAACAGGTAATTTCGCCACAAATGTACGTAAGTTTTTGAATATAATTAATATATTCTAATAATTTTTTAAGGAATTTCTAATAATTTTCTTTAGAAATAAATCGCAAGCCCCTTTATTTGTCTATCAAAACGACTTTTAAGGTACATTCCATTACATTTACGAAGTCTTTTTTCTTCGCTTTTTTCTCTCCTGCACGCTTATATTTATACTCCCCTACCAGCAAATCTCTCACATACACCGATTCTCCCGCAGGAATCGCTACTTTCGTGGTTTGCCCATTGCCGCCCGTAGGATACAATTCCACGTTAAGGGCTTTAGCCGTTTTGTTGTGGAAAGCTACTGTGCCGAGATGCTCGTCTCCGCAATCTTTCAATGCCTCCTGATTGAGTTTGGCTTTGAGCATTGCTTGAACTTTGGGGTCAGCAGGACCCGCATTTTCTATTCTGCCTTGTTTTACAGAACCTTGTGCATACGTAAATGCTAAACATGCCATCATTGCGGCGAATAAAAATGTCTTTTTCATTGTTGAAGAATTGTGATGCGTGTAAAAAACCGAAAGAACGATAAGTTGTAGATATGTACGTTATATATCTGCCCATACCCATTTGAAGCGGCAAATATCGTAAGAAATGTGTTATTATTACTTATATATGTGCTAAATTTGTCGCTATTTTGAAACTTATTTTTACCCTAAGAAAAATTGTGCTTACTTTGCGTAAGTTTCGATAGGTTTTTGTCTTTTAGAGTGGCATACTTTTCAAAAGTGCGCCACCTTAAAAGACACTACCCCATAAACTGCTAACTGATGACTGCTAACTGCTAACTGAAAATATGATTCAAACAATTAAATTTGGGACGGACGGCTGGCGCGCCATTATCGCCAAAGAATATACTTTTGACAACTTGGCGCGCGTAGTTGAGGCTACTGCAATATGGCTCAAAACCGTTTCCGATACGCCCAGCATTATTTTGGGCTACGACTGCCGTTTCAATGGCAAATTATTTGCCCAACATGCGGCAAATGTTTTTGCCCAAAACGGGGTAAAAGTCTTCCTTTCGCATACTTTTGCGAGTACCCCTATGGTCTCGCTTGCAGCTTTCAAACGCCAGACTACTGCGGGAATTATCATCACTGCTTCTCACAACCCTGCCGAATATTCGGGCTACAAAATCAAAGGAGGCTATGGGGGACCCGCCTATCCTTCTATGATAGACGCAGTTGAGACTGCGATTCCAGACGAGGCACGCATATATGCAGAAAATTTTGACACTTTGTTAAACAGCAAACATATTGAATATTATGACATAGAAGCCTTGTATATCAACCATATAAAAGAATCTTTTGACCTCAAAGCCATTCGCGCATCGGGACTAAAAATAGGCTATGATGCCATGTTTGGCGCAGGGCAGCACGTCATTCGCAAGATTTTGCCTGATGCTATCTGTATTCATGCCAGCTTTAATCCGTCCTTTAAAGGCGTTCCCCCAGAGCCGATTGAGAAAAATTTGGGCGTTTTTGAAGACTTGATTCGTCAAGAAAATATACAAGTAGGCTTGGCAACAGATGGAGATGCGGATAGAATCGGGCTATATGACGAAAATGCAAATTTCGTAGATTCTCACCATATTTTGCTGCTGTTGATAGATTATTTGGTCAAATACAAAGGCTTGACAGGCAAGGTAGTAACTACTTTTTCTTGTACCAAAAAAATAAGCCGCTTGTGTGCGCACTATAATCTGCCGCATCAAATCACGAAAATCGGCTTCAAATATATCTGCGAAATCATGTTGAATGAAAATGTGATTGTAGGCGGTGAGGAATCGGGCGGATTGGCAGTTGCGGGGCATATTCCAGAAAGAGATGGCATTTTTATTGGCTTGACTATCATGGAGTTGATGGCAAAAACAGGCAAAAAACTGACGGAATTGGTGCAAGATATTTATGACATTGTAGGCTCATTTTCTACAGGCAGAAATGACTTGCATTTGACCGAAGAAAAAAAACAAGCCATTATTGCGGCTTGCAAAGCAGGAAAGTTCACACAATTTGGCAGCTACAAAGTAGAAGCTACCGAAGATTTAGATGGTTTCAAATACCATTTTGCGAATGATGCGTGGATGATGGTTCGCCCTTCGGGAACAGAGCCTATTTTGCGGGTCTATGCAGAAGCGGCAGATAAAGCGCAGGTGGCAGATATTTTGAAACAATGCGTAGCAGAACTGATGAAAAGTGCCTAAGGAACACGAAAAGAATAAAATGCTAATTTACCACTAAGGCACAAAGAAAACTAAGAAAGAAAAAGGGTAGCTTAGATGCCTTCTTTTACTATATATCTTCGTGTTTCTTCGTGCCTTAGTGGTGAGAAAAATGGTAAGTTATTTAATTTTTGTTTCTAATTTAACTTTGTCAAAGTCAGACTTTAAACGGGGTAAATTTTATCTGTGAAAATCTGCGTGAACCAAGAACTTGTCCATTTCCGAATATAACACTATGCGTTGGCTCAAATTCGTCCTCTCTCTTTCGGCTACCCTCCTCCTCCTGTGGGTACTCAATCGTCCTGCGGGAAAAATAACCTTTCGCCCACTGGCTTTTTTTAGCCCGTATGAAGGCTTTTGGGGAAATGCAGAGCCAAAAGAACCCGCTTTTTCCCAAAAAGAAATCCTACATGGGCTGACTGCACCCGTAAAAGTCGTCATAGACGAGGCAAGAGTTCCCCATATTTTTGCCGAAAACACCGAAGATGCCGCTTATATGCAGGGCTTTGTAACGGCAAGAGACCGACTGTGGCAAATGGAATTTCAGACGATGGCTGCCGCAGGGCGACTTTCCGAAATTATCGGCAGAGGACCGAATGAAGTCGTGTTGAAATTGGACAAAGAAATGCGCAAAAAAGGCTTGAACTTTGGGGCAGAAAAATCTTGGGCAGAAATGCAAAAATCCCCTGAAACGCTAAAGGTGCTAAACGCCTATTCCGCAGGGGTAAATGCCTATATTGCCACTTTGTCAGGGGGGAATTTGCCCTTAGAATACAAGATTTTGAACTATCGCCCCGAAAATTGGACACCTTACAAAACGGTACTTTTGCTCAAATACATGGCAAATATGCTCACAAGTCGCAGCCTCGACATTCCACATTCCGAAGTCTTAAAGGCTTATGGCAAAGATTTGTATGCCCTCATGTATCCCGAAAGAGCTTTTCCACAAGCTCCTATTGTTCCCGAAGGCACACCTTTTGACTTCAAAAATGAGGCTTTTGACCTTAAAAATACAGACACACCGAAGAAAAGTATTTTTCACAAAACAAAACCTAAGTCGCAAAAAACGGGTACGTATATAATAGACGGAAAATTAATGGGCGAAAATGAGCCAAAAGGCACGTATGAGCCGCTTATGGAAACGCCCGAAGAAGGACTCGGCAGCAATAATTGGGCAGTTTCTGGCAGTAAAACGGCTTCTGGAACACCGATTTTGTGCAATGACCCGCATCTCGGTTTGAATTTACCTTCTATTTGGTATGAATTGCAACTGCACACACCTGAAACAAATGTCTATGGGGTTTCCTTGCCGGGTGCGCCTGGGATTGTCGTAGGTTTCAACGATTCTATCGCTTGGGGCGTAACCAATTCTGAAAGAGATGTTTGGGATTTGTACAAAGTTACCTTCAAAAATGAGGCAAAAAATGAGTATAAAGTGGGCAATACTTGGCAAAAAGTGGAGAAAAAGGCGGAAATCTATCGCATAAAAGGCGAAGACGAGTTGATAGATACGATTTATTTTACCCATATTGGACCTATTTTGTATGAGGATTCTCCGCAAGGGGCTTTGGCATTGAAATGGACGGCGCATGAGGCTTCTAATGAGGCACTGGCTTTTTTCAATCTCAACAAAGCTCACAACTATACAGAATATGAAGCGGCAATTTCGACCTATCAATCGCCGGGACAGAATTTTGTTTTTGCCAGCAGAAAGGGAGATATTGCCATTTGGCAACAAGGAAAATTTCCGAATCGCTACAAAGAGCAGGGCGATTTTGTGTTAGATGCGGCGGATAGCGCACAGGCTTGGCGAGGCTATATTCCACAAGCCCAAAATCCGCATGTCTATAATCCTGCGAGGGGCTACGTAGGCTCTGTAAATCAGCATCCTACGGACGAAAGTTACCCGTATTATGCGAGTGGTTTGTACGAATATTTCCGCAATCGCAGGCTAAATCAGCGTTTGGATAGCCTCAAAAATATCCGAATTGAGGACATGCAAAACCTGCAACTCGACAATTATGGCGTAGCGGCTGCGGATATTTTGCCTACCCTTTTGAGCGAATTAGATACCACAAATTTGAAAAATGAAGCAAAAACGGCTTGGACAATGGTGCGAAAATGGGATTATATGTATGAGAAAAATGCTACAGCCCCGTCCATTTTTGAGGCATGGATGCATTATTTGCAAAAAGGGATTTGGGAAGATGATTTTACGGACAAAGGACTTCTGGCTTATGACCGACCTTCGCTGCCTGCAACGATTGTCTTGCTAAGAGACAGCGCGAAGTTCAAATTTTACGACAATGTAGCCACAAAAGATACGCAAGAAAATCGTAAATTTCTTATCAATCAAGCATTTAGCTTTGCTTTAGATTCGCTGAAAAGAATTTCGCCGCAGCCTGAAAACTGGAAATGGCATGTTGCAAGAGCTACTTCTATTCGCCATCTTACGCGGGTTCTGCGCCCTTTTGGAAGGTATGACATTCCTGCCAATGGCAACAAAAACGTGCTGAATGCGGTAGGACCCACTTGGGGACCTTCGTGGAGAATGGTGGTTTCTTTGGGCAAGGAAATGGAGGCATATTGCATTTATCCGGGCGGGCAATCGGGCAATCCCGGCAGTGCCTATTACGACAATTTTGTGAACGAATGGGTAGAAGGTAAATATCGTAAGGCGTGGTTTATGGCAAGTGCTTTGGATAACAATGGCAAGGCTTTGTGTAGTCAGGTGTTTGAAAAGGAATAAAAAAGAAGCATACAAATAAGTCGATAAAGTTGTTTTTATAGCCACGAATTACACGAATTAACACGAATTAGAGCTGTTCTAATCTATGTTAATGGGTGGTTATTTAAATAACTCTTTTTCAACTACTTAACCACCACAAATGCCTTTCTCCGATATAGAAAAAGATATTCTTCACACCTTGATGTATTATGACATTTTTTCCTATCCTCTCACGAAAGAGGAGCTAAGGTTGTGTTCAAAATTGACAGATACGAATGAGGCAATTTTACAAGAAAATCTCCATAATTTACAAAAAAACGCACATATTGCCCACGAAAAAGGCTTTTATTCCCTGCAAAAAGCCCCACATTGGATAGAAAAACGTCTTCAAAACAATGAACGCGCTACGCAAATGCTTCCCAAAGCCCACAGGATTTCGCAGTTTATTGGCAGTTTTCCTTATATTCGTGCCGTTTTTTTGTCGGGTTCTATTTCCAAAAATGTATTGGCAGAAGACGGAGACATAGATTATTTTATTCTTACACAGCCTCAAAGATTGTGGTTTGCGCGCACTTTACTCATTTTATTTCGCAAGATATTTCTCCTCAATTCCCATAAATACTTCTGCGTAAACTACTTTTTGGACACAGAAAACATGGAAATAGAAGACAAAAACCTCTTTACAGCCACAGAACTTTCGTATTTAATTCCGACTTATGGGCGGGAATATTACGCACCTTTGATGACAAAAAATGTTTGGTACAAAGGTTTTTTCCCTCATTTTCCGCTAAGAAACGCAGAAAGTGTGCCTTTTTCCCATAAAAATTGGCTAAAAAGAGGCTTAGAATATATATTTGATACGAGAATTGGGGATTGGTTTGACGATACATGTATGCGTATAACTTTGTATTATCGCCGCAAAAAATTCGGAAATATGGCAGAAAAAGACTTTGAAGTGGCACTTAAAGGGCGAAAATATGTGTCAAAACATCACCCAAATCATTTTCAGAAAAAGGTGGAAGACGCGATGAATGAACGCAAAAAACGATATGCTTTATAGTTTTTTATTAACCGCAAAGTTCGCAAAGGAAACGCAAGGAACGCAAAGGAGACTATATACAGATTCTAACTTTGCGAAATCTTTGCGTTCTTTGCGGTAAATTATACATTGCCTATTTCGCAATCGTCTCCCCAATTTCCATCAAAATCAAATTTTTCTCTTTCAAAGCAAACATTTCTACTGCCTCCTGATGATTGATGACAATATAGCCAAAAGTATCGTAGTGCATACCAATAATTTCGCGGCAATTGATGAAAGTTGCTGCACGAAGGGCATCAGCTACGTCCATTGTGAAATTATCGCCCATACATAACATAGCAAAAGAAAGCTCGTGTTTAGCCGCTATCAACTGCATATCTAAGGTTAAAGCCGTATCACCCGAATAATAGAATGTGCCTTCTGCTGTTTCTATAACAAAGCCCAAAGGATTGCCGCCATACGACCCGTCAGGCATAGCACTCGAATGTACGGCATTTACGCAATGCACTGTCCCAAAATCGAACTTCCATTTTCCGCCATGATTCATGGGGTGATTGTTGGAAATGCCTTTTTTAGCAAACCAATTCACGACTTCAAAACTTGACACCAATTTTGCCCCTGTGCGCATAGCAATCGCCTCCACATCTGCTATATGGTCTTGATGTCCATGCGAAACCAATATATAATCGGCAGGAATAGCCGAAATGTTTATGTGTTTTGCTTTTTCATTGTACGTTATAAATGGGTCAAAAAGGAGGTGTTTGTCACCTATTTTTACCCCAAAAGTGGAATGTCCGTAGTATGTAATTTCCATAAAAAAATGCTAAATATTGAGGCAAGATACCAATTATTGCCTGCTGTAAAGAAAAAGGGCTAAATTTTTCGGCTTTTGAGCCTAAAAACCGCAAAGCTCGCAAAGAAAGACCAGGCAAAGGACGCAAAGTGGGTAATTTTGAGTTATTCCTTTGCGTTCTTTGCGGTTCCTTTGCGAACTTTGCGGTAAAATGAGAGGTATTTGTGGTAAAATGAGATATATTTCCGTTTTGTCAGCTCCATTTTCTTTACAGCAGGATTTTTTTTTTTAGATGCCCTTTTTTATAGCATATAGAGGGTGGCGCACCTTTTAAAGCTGCGCCACCCTTACAGGATTGGTATATTTCGAAAAACTTATCCCGTTCAAAGTATAGCGTTGCGCACTTTTCAAAAGTGTGCAACGCTTGTAACGACATCACTTTGCCATTTTTTCCCAAAAAACCGCCAATTTTTCGCATTTTTGCGCCGTATTTTCAGGCAAGTATCAATTAAGAAATAAATTACAGCTATATTTGAGGCATAAAAAATGAATTATTATAGGACTTATGCATTTGCCGATGAGGGCTGTTAATTCGTGAAAATTCGTGTAATTCGTGGCTATAAAAACATTTTTTGCGTAAATTCTCACTATTTGTCTCAACTTTCAATTACTTATTGCCAACAACAAGACCATATAAAACCTTTTGTTATATCCTATGTTTGATGATATTCAACATGGGCTACCCTCCTATTTCCCTGTTTTCGCAAGCCCCTATTCAGCCCACTTTTCGCCACCTTAGCACACAAGAAGGGCTGTCCTTCAATCGTGCGTTTGAGATGGTACAAGCCCCCGAAGGCTATATTTGGATAGCGACTGCAGATGGCTTGAATCGCTATGACGGCAAAAAATGTGTGCCGTATAAGCACAACAGAAGCGAAAGTAGCTTGAGCGATAATTGGATTTCTTGCTTACACATAGATGCCTCCGAGCAACTTTGGGTAGGCACACATAGCGGTTTGTGCAAATATGATAGTGAAAATGACGTTTTTATCCGCATTTCAAACCCTGCTACGGATACTTTGGCAGGTGAGAAAAGAATTATTTATGTCTTATTTTCGGACAAAAAAGGCAATCTTTGGATGGGAACCGAAAAAGGCTTGGCGGTTTTGTACAAAGGGCAAACACAAATTACGCCCTTAAAAATCCCACAACTCGCTGTTACCAGAAACCTGCCTGTGGACATTGTAGCCGACAAAAAAGGGAATATATGGTTCACTACTTCCAATGGTTTGCATTGTTATACCCCTGAAAATCAATCTTATACCTGCTATCAAGAACCTGTCCCACAAGGTCAAGACCCGCGCCTGTACAATTTTTTCACAAAAATGTATTTAGACAATCAAGGAATTTTGTGGATAGGGCAATGGGGGGCAGGGCTTTTTTGTTTTGATATAGAAAAAAAGGTATTTACGGCGAATTATCTCTACTCACCCCTTCTACATGGCAAGAGAACAGGCATAAAAAATGTGATAACAGACATGGTAATGCAGGTTACAGACAAGGGGGACAGCCTATTTTGGGTAGCGACTATGGACGGTTTGGCTATTTTTGATAGAAAAACAAAGACTTTTACGTTTTTTAACCATGACGTTCAAAACCCTGAAAGCCTTGCTTTTGACCAGATAAACACCTTAATGATAGACAAATATAACACAATTTGGGTGGCATTAGAAGAAAACGGGGTAGATAGGTATAATGCACAAATGCGCAAGTTTCCGATTCAACAACTGCCTTTGCAGGGGCAGAAAAATGGGATTTGGGAAATAAACAGTTTAATAGAAGACAATCAAGACCCGACAGGCAATACTTTTTGGATAGGGGTGTATGATTATGGTTTGTTAAAATGGAAACAAGCAGAAAATATATTTACGCATTATCCTTTTCGGCAAGATGCACGCAAAGCCTATAAAGAACGCGCATTTGAGCAGCTTTGCCAAGATGCGAATGGGCGGATTTGGATTGCGACAGGCATAGGGTTGGAGTATTTTGTGCCAGAAACAGGCAGGTTTTTTCGGCTCAAGACCGCTGATACTTTGCTCAAAAAGCGGCATTTGAAGACCCTTTTTATTGATAAACAACAAAATATTTGGATAGGAACAAGGTTTGAAACCAATCAGCCCTATCATTTTGCCAAATACAATCCCCAAAATAACACAGTAGAATGGGGTGTTTTCCCAAAATGTGCCTCCACAATTTCCAAAATTATCGAAGATGCGCAAGGCGATATTTGGGTCGCAACAAGGCGTGAGGGCTTGCTGAAATTGCCACAAGGCAGTATGCAGCCGCAAACATGGCACTTATTTCAAACAAAATACAAGGATAGCCTTTCTTTTCCCTTAGAAGTTGTTTGGGATATGATACCGACTGCTACGAATCAGTTGGGGATTGTGGGGTCTTTTGTTACGTTTTGGGATACAAAAAAAGATAGTTACCAGCATTTTACCACCGCAGAGGGCTTGTCTCATGACCATACTTATTATATATTGCAAGATAAAACAGGCACATTTTGGTTTTTTAGCAGAAATGGCTTGACTCGTATGGATAAGCAAACAGGCAAAACTACGCGCTTTTCTATGCAAGATGGTTTGCTGTCAAATTGGCTCTCTGGGGCAGTTTTGCTATCGCAAAAAGGGGGGATTTTGTATGGACATGAGGATAAATTGCAGGTTTTTTTGCCCGAAAATATAAAAGTTTCTGCGGAACAAACGCCGCTAACATTTAGCGAACTTAAGATTTTGAATGAAAAATATCCGCTAAGAAAAGATAAAAAAGGCAATTTTTTACCCATTGCTTTGTCGTGGCAACAAAATATGATAGATATTTCCTTCATAGCCTTCGATTACCTGCACCCCGAAAGGATTCAATATGCCTATAAAATGGAGGGCTATGACAAAGATTGGATTTATAAAGAAAACATTAACACAGCAACTTACACCAATTTAGATGGCGGAACTTATACCTTCAAAGTCAAAGCCACGAATGGAGACGGCGTATGGGGACAAAAAGAATGGGCATTGCCTTTTGAGATTTCGCCTCCTTTTTGGAAAACAAAGGGTTTTATTGGCTTGATTATCAGCCTGTTTCTCTTGGGTGTTTGGCTTGTGTATCAATATAGAATGAAACGGCTTCAAGAGAAAACAGATTTTTCTATTCAGTTGATACAGAGTGAATTACGGGTTTTGCGAGCGCAAATGAATCCTCATTTTATTTTCAATTCTTTGAATGCCATTCATGGCTATATTTTATCCGAAGAAAAGCAAAAAGCCGCACAACATCTCTTGCGTTTTGCGAAGTTGATGCGTATGATGCTGCACAATTCGGAGAAAAATACGGTTCTACTCAAAGAGGAAATTGCTATGTTAGAATTGTATTTAACCTTGGAACAAGTGAGGTGCAAACAGGCTTTTACCTTTGAAATCAAATATGCGGAAGGCATAGACATAGATTTTATCCAAATTCCTACCATGATTTTGCAGCCTTTTGTAGAAAATGCAATATGGCACGGCATTATGCCTCAAAAAAGTGGACATATTTCGCTCTCTTTTTCCCTCAAAAACGACAATCTCCTGCAAATCAAGCTGATAGATGATGGCATAGGCAGAGAAAAAAGCCGCCTTTTGAATAGCGAAACCCTTAGTTCGCACCGCTCCGTTGCGATAAATGCCATAAGTGAGCGCATTCGTTTGATGGAGAATGCCCAATTATTTATACATGATTTGACGCAAGGAACTTGTATAGAGATTTTGTTGGGGGTATAGGTTTTTAGCGTCCCGTTGTCAGTAAGGACACTGACAACGGCGACACAAAAGAACCACAAAAGAACCACAAAAATACAACAGGCTTACTAAACCGCGAAGGTTAGTAAGCCTGAGCAGGAAAATTTACCCCGTTTGCGCTATAACTCTATTTATAGCTTTTTTATTCCTTCACAACCTTCTGCACAATCCGCACAGAAGCCGTAGAAATCACCAATGTATAAATCCCTTTTGACAAAGTATTCATTTCTATGTAAGAAATAAGGTTTCCATTTTCAACTGTTTTGTATTCAAAAGCCACTTTTTCGCCAATGGCATTGTACAACACAATTTCTGCTGTCAAATCCTTGATTTCTTCCACCTGAATATGCAAAATATCTGTTACAGGATTTGGAAATATCTGCGTAGGAATATTTACAACCGGATTTGCAAAGCGGATATTAGCCCCACTTCCACAATTTCCTATCGTTGCCCAAGCCCCGTTTGCTCCTGACAAAGCAGGATTTTCATTTTGTGTCCACCATTTTGCCTTGTAAACCACCCCTGCGTAAGAAATCGTATCATTTGCCAAGTAGGTCGAACTACCTAACCACGCAGGACGAGTACAAGGCGTGGAATTGCTCCCAATCACGACTGTAATCGCCGCAGAAGTAGCCGTTCCGCCCAAATTATCCGTAGCTTTTGCCGTAATTGTATAAATTCCTGCGACTGCATTGCTCAACGTGAGGCTATAAGGGCTTGTTAAGTCTTGCCCTAACAAGGTCGCCCCGTTAAAAAACTCCACTTTTGTAATCGTACCATCTATATCAGCAGCATTTGCAGACAAAATAGGATTTGCAGGGACAGTATAAGCCGCATGGTTGAGGGGCGAGGTAAGGCTTACAAAAGGCTGTGCATTTCCCCCAACAATCGTAGCACAAGCACTGCCAATCGTCCATGCTTGCTGCCAACTTGTGCCTGTTCCGGGGGCGTAAAACTGCGCAGAACCTGAACACCAGCCCGGCACATTGCAGGTATATTGATTTCCTACATTTTGAACAAGGGCATTTTGAACATAATTTGTGCCAGCCACATATTGCGGAGAAACACAAGTAGAACTGCCCGAACCACTATTGACCGTTATAATACGTTGCGAAAGAACAGACATAGCCCCATTATTATCCATTGCGTAAGCCTTCAACGTGTAAGTGCCTGTGCCTACATTTGCCCAAGTAAAAGTATAAGGCGCAGTATAATCTTGATTCAACAAAGTAGAACCATTGTAAAACAAGACTTTATGCACCGTTCCATTCGCATCTGCTGCATTTGCAGAAAGAATGACCGTAGCAGGAGCGGGCGTAAAAATAGCATTATTGGCAGGGGCAGTGAAACTTACCGTAGGCAAAACGTTCCCTGCGGGCATGGTAACGGTAACGGTAACGGCTGCAGAAGTCGTTACAACACCGTTATTGTCGGTGGCTTTTGCCGTAAAAGTATAAGTTCCTGCAACAATATTATTCCAGTTGTATGAATAAGGTGCGGTTACATCTGTGTTTAACAAAGTTGCCCCTCTGTAAAATTGCACCTTTGAAATAGAGCCATTTACATCATTTGCATTTGCCGAAAGGCTGATATTTGCTAAGGACGAAAAAGTAGCATTGTTGATAGGCGAAGTAAGATTTACGGTAGGCGGTGTGTTAGCTACTACATGTATCGTAAAAGCCGAAGAAGTCGTTATAGCATTGTTATTATCTGTTGCTTTTGCCGTAATTGTATAAGTTCCTATGGCTACATTTGCCCAAGAAAAGCTATAAGGCGCAGTCAAATCCTGTCCGAGCAAAGTCGCGCCATTGTAAAACTGCACTTTTGTAACCGTTCCATTTGCATCACTTGCTGTAGCTTGCAAAACTATCGTAGCTGGCGCAGAAAAAGTGCTATTATTGGTAGGAGCTGTGAGGCTTACTGTAGGGGGCGTATTAGCTACTACATTGATAATGAAAGCTATAGAAGTCGTTACAGCATTGCTATTATCGGTTGCTTTTGCCGTAATTATATAAGTTCCTATTGCCACATTTGCCCAAGAAAAACTATAGGGAGAAGTTAAATCCTGCCCTAACAAAGTCGCTCCATTATAAAACTGCACCTTTGTAACCGTTCCATCTGTGTCCGTTGCTGTCGCTTGCAAAGTAATCGTAGCAGGTGCGCCAAAACTTGTGTTATTTGCAGGAGAAGTAAGGCTCACACTTGGCGCAACATTATTCGCAACTATGACGGTAATTGCCGTAGAAGTCGTAACTGCCCCAGTGTTATCTGTAGCTTTTGCCGTAATTGTGTAAGTTCCATTTGCTACATTTGTCCAAGAAAAAGAATAAGGAGAACTTGCATCTGTCCCTAACAAAGTCGCTCCATTGAAAAATTGTACTTGACTTACCGTTCCATCAGCATCTGTGGCAGTCGCTTGCAACACAATCGTAGCAGGAGAAGCAAAATGCGCATTATTCGCAGGAGAAGTGATAGCTACCGTAGGCGGGATATTGGCAGGAGGCGTAATCGTTCCACTTGCACAACCGTAGGTAGCTGCTATGTTAGTCGTAGGGTCATCTGCGGGCAACACCAAAATAAGTTTGTCCAATACAAGCCCTAAATCATAGCGAAAAGAAATAGAATTTCCGCCATTAATGGCATTGAAACGGGCATGAACGGCTGTTTTTACAGTTGCTATATTTGCTTGAGGATACATCACTGCAATCGAATCTATATAATTATTTACCTCCGCCCAAGTAACTTGCGGATTGTAATAGTTGTCAAAATAATTGTAAGGCAGGTTCGTAGCAGGATTGATTGCCGTCATTGCAGGGGCGATTGCTGCTGTGTTATTTCCCAAAACCTGTACATATTGCGTCAAAGCATTTTGATAGTCATAGCCATACACATTTCCCACAAAATAAGGAGAAATATCAGCACTTGTTATGGCATTTGTCCTGTCTGTACTTAAAACTGTTCCCAAAGGTGTGTACCAAAGTCCCCGATTATAGGCAACTGCCATGAGTTTTAGGGCTGCATTTGGGTCTGTTGAATTGTTAAAAAAGTCTTTTGGATTCCAACCTTTGCTCACTTCCCAGTATTTTACGGAAAAAATATCATAATATGCCTTGCTCAAAGCCGCTGTTTCGTAGTTTTGATTGCCAATAAGGTTGCTATGTTGCCCTGCGGGAAAACGTTGCGGATACATATTTGTGAGTTCCCCGTAAGCCGATAAACTTTCGATTTGAAAACAGCCATCTCCCAAAGACGAGGCTTGATAAGTGAAAGGAAAAGGGCTATTCGCAGGAGCTGCCTGTATATTTGCATCACAACCGCAGAAAGATTCTTTGAAAGAAGTGGCAAAATAGAAATTCGCAGGGATTTTGTCCGTTCCTGCGACATTGCGGAAAAGGTGAGCCGCGTGCGCATTCGCAATCGCCCAATTCATACGATTTGTAGGAATATACGCATCTACCGAAGTTCCCCAAACAGCATGAATCCGCGCCTGTCCAATCTTGATTTCGCCCATCGGAATATACGCCAAAGAATCGAAATAAAACATGGTAGGCGAAGAACAAACGATGCTTCCCACGCCTCCCCCACCACCGCCAGCACAAGCATTAGTCGCAAAAGTAGCCGTTGTACTATATGCACTCGTCAAAGTAGGACAAACGCCTTGCACTTTTATGTCATAATTTGTGCCGCAAGTAAGATTCGCCAAAGTAAAGGCATTTGTGGCAGAAGTCGCACTTATCCAAGTCGCCGCCAGAGTTTCCTTATATTGAAGATTGTAAGAACTTGCGCCTGTATTTGCCCACGAAAGATTGGTATTTGTCCCCGTTTGCGTAGCGATAATATTCGTAGGCGTAGTACAAACGGCTGCCCCTCCCCCACCGCCGCCTACTACATTACAAAACACTTGATTCAAGGTATCTGCCAAAGGAGTTCCCGAAATCACGCCCGAACCTACACTCGTTTCCAAATAATCGCCCGTTATTTCCCAGATAATCGCCCCACGCAGGTTGTTATTCTTTATATAACTCGCTTTTAAGCCAATAGATTGCTTGTTGTCATAAGAAACGAAGGTTTTGAGGTTTCCATTTCCCGTTAAATACGGCACTTGCGCAGCATTGTCCCAGTTATTGGTAAAAAGTGAGGCATTTGCTAAGATATTATAGTATTGTGGGCTGCCATCATCGGTCTGAAACGTAATATTATCCACTGTCCCTGCACTTGCTACATGCAAATTAGGCGTTCCCGTTGTTTTGACTGACCGACCATAAAACGCCATACCTGCGGCAATTTTGTTGGCAGGTACGCCATAGTTTGTCATCAAATAAGAAACGGCACTGTTTAGGTTAAAAGTAGGGTCTCCCTGTGCAGGTGCGTACAAAGGCGAATTGTGATTGGTGGTAGCGTCCCAAGCCCCAAAAAAATCGTAGCTCATGACGTTTATAATGTCCAAAATATTCTTTACATTGTTCCATTCCACATTTGCCATATTTGCTTGCGAAGCCCCGACAGCCGCAGTCAAAAGATAGGTTTTGCCCGTAACTGCCTGATAAGTCGTCAAAGAGTCCCGAATTTGTTGCAAAAAGAGGGTGTAATTTGCCTTGTCTGCAAGGCTGCCATTGTGCGCTGCATAGCCCGGATATTCCCAATCAATGTCAATTCCATCAAGGTCGTAGGTCTGTACCAAACCCTTGCAAGAATGGGCAAAAGTCGCTCTTTTGGTCGGATTTCCCGCAATCGCAGGAAAATCATCAGATAGTGTCCAGCCGCCTACGGAAATCAAAATTTTTACGCCTGCTGCATGCGCTTTTCCTACCAAAGATTGATTTGTATAATGCGTAGCAGGGCTTGTCTGCCAATTAAAAGGACCTAAGAGCAGGTTGTCGTCCGCCCAAGAATCTGTGCCTACAATGGTTCCGTCAGGATTTGGCTTAAAAAAAGCATAATTCAGAATGGAATATTTGCTGTAATCAATGGTCATAGGATTGACCAATTTGGCACGGTCATACCACTGCCAGCCCGGATAGTAGCCGATAACTTCTTTGCAAGGCTGCGCTGCGAGGAGCAAGGGAAGTAAGTAAAGAAAGAATAGAATCTTTTTCATAATGATAAATGTTGTTGTTTCACGCAGATTTTCGCAGGTGTCTGAGAGTGGCTCACTTTTGAAAAGTGAGCCACTCTCGTGCAGACATTTCATCTGCGAAAATCTGCGTGAGATATAGGACAAAGGTCTCCATTTTGGCGACATAAATAAAGACAAATACGCTTATTTAATTCGATTTAATAGGATTTAATTAGGTAAAATACTTATTATCAAGGCTTTATTTTTACATAAAAAAAACATATTTTCAGAAATAAGCAAAAATAGTTACTTTTGTAGAGATGAATACACACCAAAATATCCTTGCTTTATTGGCAAAATACCAAGAAATGGACATTGAACATGCGGTAGGTTTTCAGAAATTTAACCATTATTTAGTGTCGCATCATAGCACAAGCATAGAGGGCAGTACCTTGACCTATATCGAAACTACGGTGCTGTTAGAAGATGGACTTACGCCAAAAGGCAAACCGTTGGTGCATAGTTTGATGCAAAAAGACCATTATGAGGCGTTGCTGTTTGCCCTTGCTTCTGCCAAAAACCGCAGTTCTTACACGCCGCATTTCATTCAACAAATGAATGCAAAGGTCTTGCGCAGCACAGGGCAACTGTATAATACGGCATTGGGCGAGGTGGACGGCACAAAGGGGGAATATCGGAAAGGCTCTGTTTTTGCAGGACAAACGACTTTTGTAAATCATACGAAAATCGAAAGTTTGGTCAAAGAGCTTTGCCATCGCATACAAACGACCTTGCAGCAGCCTTTAACGGTCATCGAAAAGCTTATATTTTCCTTTGAAATGCACTATGATTTGGTCTATATTCACCCTTTTTATGACGGAAATGGGCGCACAAGTCGCCTGCTGATGAATGCTATACAGCTTTATTTTGATTTGCCTTTGGCACTTGTGTATGTGGAGGATAAAGTGGCGTATATTACGGATTTGGTGGAGGCAAAGGAGCAGGAAAATAAAGGGATTTTTATGGATTTTATGTTTTCGCAGTACGAAAAGCATTTGGAGGGGCTTACTAAAGCCTAAGTGAGCCTGCATTTTACGTAGGTTTTGAGCTACAAAATGCCTAATATTGCGCCTTATTTCGACATTAAGTACGAGTGAAAAATAATCTAAACCTATATTTTCGATATATTTTATTGATTATGATAAACTTATATCAACTTTCAACTCTTAACTTATAACTTTCAACTACTTAGTACGACTATGCAAAAAATTACTATCCATAACTTTGGACCTATAAAGGCAGTTGAAGCATTAGAAATCAGCAATACCCTATTATTGATAGGGCAACAAGCAAGTGGAAAAAGCACGATTAGCAAATTGATTTACTTTTTCAAATCGCTCAAAGATGATGTTTTTGCTTGCTTAGAGGAACATCAGTACAAAAATAATATTGATAACATTGCAATACAGGATACGCAGTTAAAATTATTTGCTAAAATAAAGTCAAAATTTTATACTTTTTTTGGTTCTACCAAGCATGATACTTTTGCGCTCATATATGAGTATCAAACGGATTTGACGATAAGCCTTCGCCCTAATGAGGTCGGTTCTATTGTCATTGATTTTTCTAATAATTGGTATCAACGTGGCTTTTATGCCTTAATAAAAAGTTGGAATCAGTTTTTACAGGCAGAAAATGCGTTCAATCTGTTACAAAAAACATCCAGAAAAAATCAAGAAACAAGTACAGACGCGCTTCTTAGAAGACGTAAAGAACATGAATTTAACCACGCAAAGGAAGGAGTAGATGCGCAAATTAATGCTTTGTTTGGGGAAAATGAACATCATGCCAGACGCTTATTTTACATTCCTGCGGGCAGAAGTTTGTTATCTTCTTTGAAGCAGTCGTTCCAGAGTCGCTTGATTGATGAACTTATTAATGCCAAGATTTTAGATGAGATTCAGTTAGCTGATAAGACTTTGCAAGAAAGAAAGTCCTATTTCGAGTTTTTTGTACGGGATTTTTTTGAGCGAATAGATACTATCAAAAACAAGATTTTGTTTGGAAAAACCCTCACAGAAGTCATTGAAGAATATACCTTACTGCAAAATCAAGATGATATTATTGCAAAAGCCTTTCATCAACGCATGAAAAAGATATTAAAGGCGGATTACAAAGTTGATGCGTATGGAGAAAGATTGGTTTCGTCCGACTTTACTAAGCCTATCAAATTGGATTTTGCCTCGTCTGGGCAACAAGAAGTTATATGGATATTGCTGCAACTATTGGTTCTTATCTTAGAAAATCAGCCTTCATTTGTGGTAATAGAGGAGCCTGAAGCGCACTTGTATCCGACAGCGCAGGTCGAAATGCTACAATTAATCGCTTTGTTTTTGCAGGCAAATCCCCATAATCAAGTCATTATTACTACGCACAGCCCGTATATGCTCACAGCCATGAACAATTTATTATTTGCGCAAAGAGTCTATGACAAAAATCCCGCAAATAAAGCCGAAATTATCAAAGCTATTGGAACAGAAAGTTGGATTTCGCCTAATGCTTTTGGAGCTTATTATATTGCTAACACACACATTGTCAATATTTTTAACAAAGATACAGGCGTTATTGCAGAAAGCGAATTAGATGATGCCTCTGAAAGCATTATGGAAGTATTTGATAGCTTAATGGATATTTACAAGGTATAAAATATGAAAGAAATCCTCAAACAGGCTTTTCCAAATTGTGCTACAAACGATTGTTTGAAAGCCGAAAATGCCCTTTATTTTGAAGTATTTGACCCTTCTTCAGAAGATGATACCCTAAAAACACCCTGTTATTTGGTGTATGAAAGCGGAAAAGGGCATTTTCAAGTAAAAAATAATGCAGGTAAAATGATTCATTTTGCAGCTGTAGATAATTGTATTTTTACGGACAATACCCACAAAAAATGCGATTTTATGCTATTTGATGACAAAGTTTTCTGTTTTGCGGATATTAAAAATGTGAAAACAAGTCAGCGGAAACATGCAAAAAAAGACGCAAAAGAACAAATAGAAACTACGATTGCGCTGTTTTTGAGCAAAATAGATTTATCAAACTATGAAATAAAAGCGGTTATTGCTTTAACCTTTCAGCAAACCTATCCTATCGCAAAAGTCAGTACACAAGATGCCAAAATACGCTTTGAAGATAAATTTAAAGCAATGCTATATGAAGGAAATCGTATAGATTTTGAATAATCACACCTCTCCCATCATTCCCTCATACACCTCCGCAAACATTTTTGCCTTGTACTGCTTATCTTTCTGATATTTTGCCAAATCCACGCCCACCATTTCCCACAAATAATTGCCAAAAATGTCCTTTACAGATTGTTTTTCTTTCAACATATCCAAACCTTCCACAAAGATTTCCGCCGCTTCTATATTCAACTCATATTTTCCGCCATCTACCAAAAACGCCTCTAAGGGAAATTCGTTTTTCTCATTCAGATACGTGACCATTCTGTTTTTCCACACCTGAATATCCTCGTGGCGAATGAGGATATTTTTCTTTTTGGCAAGGGCAAAATACAGCCAATAGACAAAGGGTAGGAACAATTTTTCGGACTTTTTTTCCAATAAAATAGGAGTCTTTGTTTCGGAAGTTTGCGTTTCAAGGCGAATTACATAGTTTTTTTGTTGGGTGTCAAAAATGAGATACAAACGTTGTGGCTGCAATTTTTGGGAAAGAAGGGGACTTTGTGAAGGGATTTTTTCGGTTTCTTGGGGCAACATAAAAGGAGCCTCTTTTTCGGTCAAAATCGCCTTTTCTGCCTCATCTGCCCACTGTTTTCCCAGCAATAGATTCAACATAGACGTGCAGGAAATGCTGACCAAAAACAGGCAACGCATCATATCTCTGTACGGATTTTCGGAAGTAGGATTGCCGATTTTTACCCAATTTCTGACCCCAAAACCGAGCTGTGTAGAAAGCATCAAAGCTCCTATAACAAGGGAAAGTATAAAAAGGGGCTTGGCATATTGGCTATTTTGAAAAGACGAGCCTATGCCATAATAGGAGACAAATGCGGTAAAAATAGACACCAAAATAGAAATAAAAACTACTAAATATTTGCCTATCAAGCTATTACCCATTTGTACATTGTCCAAAATAAGCAATATCATCATCAGCACCACAAAGGCTACCAAAGTGCTAAGTATCCATTTGTCTTTGTCTTGCAAAACGGGATATTTTTGTTTTAGTCCCTCAAATCCCTGAAAATATGCCATGCAAATGATAAGAAAAATATTGTTAAGGGCAGACATTATGCCATTAACCGTAGTCATGAGTAGGGGGCTATTGATAGAAAAAGAGGCTAACAAGGTGTATAAGCCCAGCGCAACCCAGGAGAATTGCGTCAAAGCGAGAAATAAAATGCCTCTATGGTCTTTTTCGGGAGAATTTTCCTTCGTTTTTTGCCAAAAAACCCATAATATTATCCCACTAAAAAAGGAGATACTGCTAAAACTGGTAAAATAAAAAGTCCTGATGTCCATTTTGCTTGAGCTAATATGCCACAAAAGTAGGAAAAAGGAGGCGTATAATGGCTTTTTTTGTGTGCCAAATTCAAAAAGAAGGGGAGAGGCTTGAGGTTTTGGTAAATTTTGCCTACCTTTGTGACAGGATTTTTGTTTTTTTGACAAGATTGACAAGATAAGAAAATAGTAACTATCCAGCCTATTTGGGGCTATTTTTAGCTTAATTCTGTTAATTTTTGTTAAAAATTCATGCAATTTTGTTAATGAACTGTTAAAATTGCGCCT
>JAYUZN010000040.1:0-6107 GCA_043751755.1 Bacteroidota bacterium
GTCGCCTATATCCGGGCGCATTGCCAATAACCTGCGCAAGCCTATATCCCAGTTTTGTTGCTTTTCGGCAAGCCCCAAAGTAATAAGGTCTGAATAGCCCAGATTTGTAAGTACATCACTGTCCAACTCCTCATTTATCCCCATGTTAGGAAGGGTAAAAGTATAGCCATGCGGAACGGTAAGCCCTATATAATAGTTTCCTGCGGGAATATCTAAAAATTGATAAAAGCCTCTTTCATCTGTTATAGTCGTCAAAAGTAAGCGATTGTTATTATCAAACAGCATAACGGTAACATTCGACATGCCTTTTTCATTGGCATCTTGCAAGCCATCATTGTTTGAATCAAACCACACATAATCGCCAATATTGGAAAGTACAGTTTCAGGAAAATACATTCCTGCGTCTATATCAAAGGTATCTTTTTCGTAAGTTATCGAAAAAACGCCCGTTTTTCCTGTAAGGGGAGAAACGTCACTGTCTTTATTTCCGCCTGAACCTTGCAAGGTAAATACATAATCTACAGGCAAAGAAAAACCTATTTCATAGTCGCCAAGTCCTTGATTGATAAAGGCATACCGTCCGTAAGCATCTGTTTTTGTTACACTCAAAATCTGGGTATTTCCATCATATAAAGTTACCGTAATATTAGCAATGCCAGGGTCTGTGTCGTCCCTAATGCCATCATGGTCTTTGTCTTCAAACACAAAATCTCCGAGCGTTATTGCCCTGTTGATAATGCCCGCATCAGCCCCTTCCATGTCCTCCCCTGCTTGCAAAGTATAAGTCGCACTAAATCCGTCTTTATCCGCATCACTGTCCAAAGAAATGTCGCCGCCTTGATAGAGTTGTGAAAAAGTATAGTTATTGGGCAAACCCGAAAAGTTCAAAATGTAATCTGCAATTTCTAATTGATAAAAATAATAATTTCCCCTTGCATCTGTAACCGTATTTCCCAAAATAGTCGTGCCATCAAAGGCATACAAAGTAACCGCAATTCCTACAGCGGCTTGTTCCGTAGAATCTTGAACGCCATCTTCGTTTGTATCTTGCCAAGCATAGCCATTTATGCTCCCTTTTTCCGTTATCGTCAAGCCCGCATCAAAAGAATAATTAATGTTTTTAGTAACAAGACTAAAAGCATCTGTAAGTCCTGTAGCGGGATTTACCTCATTGTCATTGTTATTATTTGCCCCTGCAAAAAGGGTATCTTTCGCCGTAAATATAAGCCCATCATATAGGGTAGTATAGCCCAAAATATACTGCCCTGCATTGAGATTGGAGAAATAATATTCTCCTTTTTCATTGGTTATTGTATGAGAAATGAGGCTATTGAGGTTATTGTACAAAGAAACTGTAACCCCTTCCAAGCCTTTTTCACCGGCATCTTGAATGCCATTCACATTTTTGTCATACCAAACAAAATTGCCAATCATGGCACGACTTGTAAGAAGTGCGGCATCTATGTTATTATTGACTTGTGCAGGCGTAATGGCAAACATGTTTGTAAAACCTGTTGCCGGATTCGGGTCGCTGTCCGTAGTCGTATTGCCGCCTTGCAGCTGCAAGCCAAAGGTATAGCCTGCCATGAGATTGTTAAAACCTACATAATACGTACCGGGTGCTAAGTTAGGAAAGGCATAATTTCCTACTTCATCTGTGAGGCTAACATCTATACGAGCATTGTTATTGTCATACAAAGTAACAGAAACATTTGGAACGCCTAATTCTCCGCCATTTTGTATGCCATTGTTATTCAAGTCGTCCCATACAAAATTGCTGACACTTGCCGTATTTACGAGATTTTGAAGCCCTGCATCTATATTTGTACTATTTTCGCCCTGCCCCACAAAAATGGCAGCCGACATACCTGTGTTATCTACATCATTATCTATATCTCTATTTCCGCCAACATTTTGACTTACCACATTAAAATTGACAGGAAGGCTTGCAATTCCTACAAAATATTTGCCTTTGGCAAGGGAATTAAATAGATATTTCCCATCTCCGTCCGTCTTTGTAGTGTTCAAAACCGTCATTCCATCGCTTGCATACAAGACCATATCCACGCCTTTCACGCCCCTTTCTGCCACATCTTGCAAGCCATTTCCATTTATATCATTCCACACACGATTGCCAATAGCGGCTTTTCCGATTTGACTTCCTGCGGGATAAATGCCAGCATCTATGTCTGTGATTGCCGTATTTGAGGCAAGCACAATGTTATATATGCGTCCGTCATGTTCTGCATCATTGTCAAGGAAATTGCCACCTACATGGGATTTTGTGAAAATAAAGCCTTGGGGGATATTTTGAAATTCGACCGAATACGTACCCGCTGCAAGGTTGGGAAACAGATAATTGCCTGTAGAATGGGTAATCATTTTTTGTAAAAGCGTCCCTACTCCATCATATAACAAAACAGTTACCCCTGCAATTCCCGATTCGTTGACATCTTGAATGCCATTTCTATCCTTATCAAACCACAGCAAATCGCCAATAGAAGCCCCTCCTGCGGGAAATTGCTGATACAAACCTGCGTCAATATGGGCAATTCTTTCTCCTGCACCCAAGATAAACCACTCACTACTGCCCGTTGCAGGGTTCGCATCACTGTCATTATTGCCATTCCCCTTTTCTCTGTTGGTAAAAATATAGCCCGCCGGATTGCCAAAAGACACATAATATATGCCTGCTGCAAGGTTCGTAAAAGCATAAAAACCTAAACCATCTGTAAGCGTATTTGCCACAACCGTATTTGCCGTATCCATCAATAACACTGCGACATTCGCAATTCCCATTTCTCCCACATTTTGAATGCCATTTTGATTGAGGTCATTCCAGACAAAACTGCCCATACTGCCCATATTTGTGGGAATAAAACCTGCGTCTATATGCACAATATTATTACCTGTGGAAAGCGAAATGACATCTGTTTTGCCTATAAATGCGCCATTTTCATTCACATCACTGTCTGTTATAAGCGTAGAACCTATGACATTTTTTGGGGTGAATGTGTAGCCGAAAGGGGTGCGAAAGGCAATCCGATAATTGCCCGAAGTATAAGTACTCAACTGATAATTGCCATTTCCGTCCGTCAAAGTCGTTTGAACTATATTTCCTGCATTATCTAACAAAATAACTCCCACATTGCTCATGCCTCTTTCTCCCACATCTTGAATGCCATTTGCATCTGCATCAAGCCACACGAAACTGTTTATATAAGTTATATCACTTTTTTCGGCATGAAGAGCTGCGTCTATGTCATTATTATTGGTATTTGCCACAAGACTAAACAAGTCTGTATAGCCTGTTGCGGGATTTATGTCGCTGTCTGTGGCAGGGTTTCCGCCCGCAGCTACCACATTTTTGGGGCTAAAAATATAATCTACAGGCAGACTTATCCGTATTTTGTAATTTCCAACGGGAATATTATTGAAAAAATACGCCCCAAAAGCATCTGTGCGCATAACAGCGATTATTGTATTGCTTGTATCATAGAGGCTTACATTTACTTGGGACAAGCCTTTTTCGGTCGGATTTTGCACCCCGTCTTCATTGCTATCTACCCATACATAGTTGCCTATGCCTTGTTGAGCATAAGAAAATGAGGATAAAGCAAACAAACTGATAAACATTATGTTCCTGAAAAAATGCACAAAAAAATGCGTATTAGGTCGAAAAGTAGCCATATTTTGATTGGTTGTTAATTCAATTTAAGTGATAATCTTAGTATTTATTACATTATAAATAGTAGTGTCCCTTTGGTTTTTCCTTTTCACAAGTATTATGCCATCTTTTATGTTAATTTATATGTTTAAAATATAAGTTATTTCAATATAATAAACAATCGAAATAATCGAAAATGGAATTAATATATTTTCATATTTTTTATGAATCATATTAAAAAATAAATTAGTTATATATACCTAAATATCAGTCATTTACAGATACAAATAGAATATATATATGTGCTTACAATTTTCGAGATAAAAAATAATATTATTTATAGGATTTATTCCGAATTTAATATTATACAATTAGGTATAGTAACTTTCCTGAATTCGGAAAATCTTTTACATATTCATGTCTCTATTTTTTGTAATAAAGCTCTCAAATAGGGATTTTTCTAACGTCTTAAAGTTCTCGCAAATGCTCGCAGATTTGGGCAGATAGAATACAAGTACATTTCCTATTTTTATCTGCGCTATCTGTATCATCTGGGCAAATCTGCGTGAAACCCATTTTGTATTGTAACTAAAAAAATATATCTTTGAATCGAAATGTACATTTTTGGTACTTTGTTTTACAATTACAACTATTTTCTTTTCAAAGCTTAAACAAATGAACTTTTCTCATTTTCAACAATCACGCTTTCTTTTTTTTCTTGTGTTTTTTTCATCTTTTATTTCCTTGTTTTCGCAGTCTCCTTGGGCAAATCAAGTCTATGCCCATCAGTTTGGTGCAGGACAGACAACAGGGCAAGGTGCTAACTACTTTCCTATGAATGTCTTAGGAGCTGTAAGTTCAAGCGTTACTTCAACTACTCCTGCCTCTTTGCCCGCAGAAGTAGTTTCTTTGGGGAGAAATGGCTGGCTATCTGTGGGCTTTGCGTCTCCTATTTTAGACGGGGCAGGGGCAGATTTTACGGTATTTGAAAATGCCTTTACGATTGCGGGAGGCTTGGGTGTTTTTGATGAATGGCTGATAGTTTCGGTGAGCGATGATGGCATAAATTGGTTTACTTTTCCGTATGACAGCCTCACAGGAGCAGGCATGGCAGGTAGAACGCCTACGAATGGGGGAAATGTGAATTATTTAGACCCTTCGCAAAGTGGAGGGGATAGTTTTGATATTGGAGAATTAGGGTTGAGCCAAATACAATATGTGCGGGTGCAAGATGCGACAAAGTTTCAAAGCCCTGATAAGATTTCCGCAGAAGTGGACGCAGTGATTGCTTTGCATCAAAATCCGACTGCAATCGCAGAAATGTATAGTTTATCTTACGAGGTATATATAGCAGAAAATCAGCTTTTTATCCAATCTGAAATCCCTTTAATAATTGTTATCTATGATTTGCAAGGGAGGTTTATAGAAAAAATAAATGCTGCGACTTCGGTTTTTTCTTTAGAAAATTGGGCAAAAGGGGGATATTTTTTTGTGGTAAATGAAGAGAAAAGAGGGAAATTTAGGTTGTATTGATATTTTTTAGCCACGAATTACACGAATTAACACGAATTAACAGCCCTAACTTGTGAAAACACGAATTACACGAATTAACACGAATTAACAGCTGCCGTTGTCAGTGTCCTCACTGACAACAGCAGCTTGTCCTCACTGACAACAGCAGCTTATCTTCCCCCTTTGATTATATATGCCTTTGTTATATAATCCATGTTAGGATAGTTTTTTTTCAAAAAATAAGCGCCGTTTTTAATAGAATCCATTTTTTTACCAGGGGCTTCTCCATAGCCATACAGACTATTGACGACCTCCATGCCTGTCGTAACTACTGCAATTACAGGGAAACCTTTTACCTCCAAGTAATTGATAGTGTCTAATCTGGGCGAATTGTCTTTGAGATTGATGAATAATTGCGTGGAACGGGTCTCTTTGCCGTCTCTTGCAAAGGATATAGTTCCTTTTTCGTTGGGCTTTATGGCAGACTCATCTATGAATTTCCGCTTTTCCCAAGGGCTTTTTTGGGCAGAATCTACTGCCCCAAATTGTGCTACAAAATTGGGAATTACTCTATAAAAGGGAATATTCCTAAAATGCTGGGATTTGATGAGTTGATACAGCCTATCTACCGCAAGGGGCGACCATTTGCGATAGGCTTCTATGTCAAAATTGCCTTTTGTGGTCTCAAATCTCGCCTGAAAGTATTCGGGAGCTTTTGCAGAGCTATATTTGCTGGGCAAATAACGGCAACCTGTTACCAATGATAGCAGAAAAGCAAGATAAAATGTTTTTTTCATATATTTTCGTACTTGCCATTTTCTAAGTAGTACCTATAAAATAAACGGGGTTAAATTATCGGGATAGCTGCCGCAAGCGTCCGCTTGTTGCAGTTTCTTGAAGCGTCCGCTTCCATCCTCGAAGCGGACGC
>JAYUZN010000041.1:0-3555 GCA_043751755.1 Bacteroidota bacterium
TTCTAACAAGGCTTACGATTACATTATTCAAAACAAAGAAGCTACGCCTTATTATCGAAATGCTTTTTTGGAAAAGGCAGTAACAGGCGAAATCAAGGCATTTGAGGCGGTTCCGGTAGATGTGGCAGCGATTCGGGAGGCTGTCAAAAGTTATGGCGACTTGATAAAGCAGTTTGGCAAAGAGGGCTATTTTAGTGCCGTTTATAGACGGGCAAATTTGCAGGTTTTTTTCTTGAATGAACTGGACGAGCCTTTGGCAGAATTGCAGGAAGTTACAAAGGAAACAAATGCGCTGAAATTCCAGAATAGAGACGATTGGGCAAAGGCAAAGCTCTTGATTGCAGATATTTTGGTCATGAAAAAAGACTATAACAATGCAAAACTGATTTATACAGAGTTGGCAGAAGCCTTCAAAGACCGACAAACGGGGGCTTTGGCAAAGTTTCGCTTGGCACAAATGGCGTATTATCGGGGCGAATTTGAGATGTCGCAAGGGCTACTTTCTGCCATAAAAGACAATACTTCTAATGACATTTCTAATGATGCGATTCAATTGAGCTTAAAAATCATAGATAACACAGGTTTAGACAGCACGACAAATGCCTTAGCGATGTTTGCGGCTGCGGAACTGCTTGTGTATCAGCGTCTTTACGAACCTGCTATGCGTGTCATGGATTCGCTTGCGTATATGTATCCTACGCACTCGCTCACAGATGAGATTTATTGGGCAAAGGCGAATATTTACCTCAAAGAAAATGAGATTCCGAAGGCGTTGGAGTTGTTGGATAAGATTTTGGAGAAAAATAAGCAAGATATTTATGGAGATGACGCACTTTATACAAAAGCCCGCCTTTATGACTATAACATGAAAGATACGGAAACGGCTTTGAAATATTATTTGGAGTTTTTGGCGGCGTATCCGGGGAGTTTGTATTCTGTGGAGGTCAGAAAAAGGATTAGAATGTTGCGCAAAGAGGGGTAAGCGCAGCCATTGTCAGTGGGGACATTGACAACGGCTGCGGCAAAAATATAGAAAAAAGACCTTTTATCCGTTCCGATTTCTTTACAGAAAGAAAAAATGCTAATTTTGTAGCCTATTTTTCACACATCTTTTATGGCAAACATCTATCTCGATAATGCAGCGTCCGCGCCCATGGACAGGGAAGTCTTGGACGTAATGATTCCTTATTTTTGCGACACAGTAGGGAATCCTTCTTCGATTCACTTGCATGGGCGGGTATTGCGCACTGCAATAGAGCAAAGTCGCAAGACTATCGCTACGTTGTTAGGCGCGGTTCCTGCCGAAATCTTTTTCACAGGAGGCGGCACAGAAGCGGACAATACCATTATTTATGGCGCAGTGGAAAAATATGACATTTCGCATATAATTTCCACAACTATTGAGCATCATGCTGTAACTCATGCGATTGAGGGCTTGGTCAAAAAAGGGAAAGTGAGCGCAACTTGGCTATCTGTGGACAGCAAAGGCAATATTGATTTGGCAGAATTGGCGGCGGTTTTGGCGAAATCCCCCCGCTCGCTTGTGTCTTTGATGCACGCAAACAACGAAATCGGCACGATGATAGACTTGGTAGCAGTGGGCGAAGTGTGCAAAAAATACAATGCCTTATTTCATTCGGACACAGTGCAAACTATGGGGCATTTTACTTTTGATTTATATAACACATACGTTCATTATATAACAGGAGCTGCCCACAAATTTTACGGACCGAAAGGCACAGGTTTTCTGTATGTAAAAAGTGGTTTTACTATCCCTGCCCTCATACAGGGCGGTAGTCAAGAGCGAAATATGCGGGCAGGGACCGAAAATGTAGCAGGAATTGTAGGAATGGCGTTTGCATTGGAAAAATGCTACAAAACCTTGACCGAAAAAACGGCAAAATTGCAAGGGCTGAAAGCGTATATGCAGGAAGAATTAGCCCTTCACATTCCAAATGTGCATTTTAATGGTGAAACAAGCCCTGAAAAAAGCATTCCTACAGTGTTAAATGTGGCATTTGACTGTGGCGAAGAAGATGCTATGCTTATTTTTTATTTGGATATAAAAGGAATTTCTGCTTCAGGTGGCTCGGCTTGCACTTCGGGCAGCGATATAGGTTCGCATGTGTTGGCAGCTTTGGGACTTCCGCCTGCTTTGGGCAGAAATGCTGTTCGTTTTTCTTTTGGCGTGCAGAATACAAAGGAGGAAATCTGGCTTACAATAGCAAGATTGAAGGAAATCTTGAAAATAGGCGTGTAGCTTAGGCTTTAGCCTGAGCATCTCAAAATTTCCTTTGGGCTGTTAATTCGGGTAATTCGTGGCTATAAAAACAACTTTTGCGTATAGCCTTATCAAATTTTCTCCAAAAATATTGCCACTTGTATAATTATTCCTATCTTTGGCGTTATAAACGTAGCAGCACCTTCCATTCTTTTCATGACAAACGCAAGTTCGGGACATAAAATTATTTTTCCTTTTGAGGATTTTGTAGCCTATCTCCAACAAAATGGATATACAATAGGCATAAACTCCTATTTGCGGTTGCAAGAATTGGTCAATGTCATGGGTGCAAATAGCTCCTCCGAGCAGCTGAAAACCGTTTTATGCCCCATTTTTTCCACAAATCCCGAAGAACAAGAAAAGTTTTTCTTTTTATTTGATTCCTATTTCGCCCAATTTCAGACCTTAGATGCCGAGCAGTTTCCCAACAAAGATGCCACTTCTGTCCTAAATTCAGATAAAAAAAACCTCCAAAATCTCCGCCGACCTCGCAAATGGTGGCTCATTATTCCTTTTATATTGGGCATCATTTTTCTCACTGCATTTGGCATTTTTTTGCTGTATGGATTCAGTCGTTATCAAGAAGCAAGCGAATATTATGCGAGTTACAACCTAAAACCTAAGTTTTGGCAAAGACACGCCTATTCGTTCAGAACCGTTTTTAACCTGCCGCAGCCTTGCGATTCCTTAGATGCAGATTTGTCCTATCAAGTCGTGAAGGAAGGGGAAAAAAATACCATCAATTTGCAAGAAAAGGCAAAAGGAAATCCTACGCGTTTTGTATGGACTTTGGACGGCAAAACAATCGGCACCGGTAGCAGTTTGAAGCGCGCTTTTCCTACTACAGGCTTGCATACCATCGGCATTGAAGTAGAAAATAAATACGGCTGCAAAAGGGCAGTTACGAGCCAAATAGACCTGTCTCCGGTCAAAGAAAATAAAATTTTAACCGCTAATTACACCTATAACGCCGCAGAAAAAACGGTTTCTTTCAAAGATTCCTCCGCCGTAGGCACAAAATACATAGAAACTTGGGAATGGAACTTTGGCGATGGCAGGGTTTCTAAGGAAAATAATCCTAAGCATGTTTACAAAGAATATGGCAGTTATAGAGTGTGTCTGACGGTGAAAGATGGACTGAAAACGGCGGAATATTGCGAGCAGGTATATGTTTCGCAAACGGCTCCGCAAGCATATATTAGCGGCGCAGAATTGCCTGTTTTGCCTTCGTTCAAGCCGATTGTGCTGGGAGAAGTGCCAAAAGATGTAACAAA
>JAYUZN010000042.1:0-1524 GCA_043751755.1 Bacteroidota bacterium
GAATCTTTGCGCTCTTTCACATACAAACGAATAGGTTTGTCGTTTTCGTCCAACTCAAAACGCACCTCATCTGTATCGAAATCTATGCTGCCTTTTGCGAAACGTGCGGCACGCAAAGCCAAGGCAATTTCATTCAATTTGAGCAATTCGTCTCGAAAAGGACCTTCTTGTTTGCCTTCTATGACTTCCTGTGCAGCTTCGTAGGAAAAACGGTGGTCAGAATAAATGATCGTTTTGCCAAACCATTCTCCCAAAATTTCGCCTTTGTTATTAAGTTCAAAAACGGCTGAATAAGTCAGTTTTTCTTCGTGTGGACGGAGGCTACAGAGAAAATTCGACAATTTTTCGGGCAACATTGGCACAGTTCTGTCCACCAAATACACCGAAGTTGCCCGTTTGAATGCCTCCATATCTAAGACCGTCCCTGCTTTGAGATAATGCGAAACATCTGCAATATGTATGCCCACTTCATAATTTCCATTTTCTAACAGTTGAAAAGAAAGGGCATCATCAAAGTCTTTGGCATCTACAGGGTCAATGGTAAACGTGGTAATTGGACGAAAATCACGCCTTTTTGCGATTTCTTCGGGCAAAATAACTTCAGAAATGCTATCTGCAAAACGCTGTACTTCTTCGGGAAATTTGGGATTAAATCCGTAATTTAACAGAATGGCGTGCATTTCTACCTCATGTTCCCCCGGTTTTCCCAACACGTCAATCACGTTACATTCAGGCGTTCTATTGTCCCAGTCCGTAACCTGCACATAGACCTTGTCGCCTACTTTTGCCTCCTTCAATTCTTCCCGTCTAATGAAAAAATCGAAGCTAATGGTTGCATCATCAGGAACAACATAAAAAGGTCCTCGCGACTCATGTTTCAACGTGCCTACAAATTCCGTTCTTGCGCGTTGCACAATTTCCAAGACTTCGCCAATTCGTTTATTTTCTCGGTTGCGTAAATTTACGGTTCTTACTTTGACTATGTCGCCTGTCAAAACGGTTCCAAGGCTTCTTTGTGGAATGAAAATATCGTCTCCATTTTCCATGATAACATAGCCCATTCCGCCTCGATATACTTCGATTCTGCCCATAAAAGTCTCAAAAGTTCCGCCTAATTTAAAGCGACTTTTGCCTTCAAGGGTTATTTTTCCTACTTCTATCAAATCTATGAGTAAAGATTTGATTTTCTGATTGCTGATGATGCGATACAATTCAGTCGCCTCCGCAATTTCCTTCACATTGTACGCTTCTTTGGGGCTGATGCCCATGAAATTCAAGATGATTTTTTGGTATTGTGCATCTCCGTTTCTTTTGTCGCTGCGTTCTGTGTCTGTGTTTTTTCTTCTTTTGTGCTTGTGCATTAACAATAAATAATTAAAAATTTTAGTAACATATACAGGGTAAGTGGGATAACCTAAAATCAATAGGAGTAAAATGCTATTTTCTATATAAATTACGATAGTTAGTGCCTTATACGCAAAAGGGGAGATTTTGTTTCATTTAGGTGTTTTTTCTTTAGAGCAA
>JAYUZN010000043.1:0-9622 GCA_043751755.1 Bacteroidota bacterium
ATGCGGGCTTGCAAAAGTAAGCGGCACATAATTGGGGTCAATATACAAAATATTGTTTTCTAATTTGAGAAAACACCAAGAAAAAGCGTTGGTAACGCAGCCATACATCACGTCTCTCGGTTTTTCTTCTCTTTCATTATACAGCTTTGCTGCATACATTTCTGCGCCGCATTGCCCTATTCCTTCCTCAATATCGGCTTTTTTGGCTTCTACTAAGCAAAAAATAGGAGTCATAATTTCGGTACTTAACGGAGACGCAGACAAAATAAAATCGCAAAAACCTGTCAAACCTTTTGCCTTATCTACCTCAAAACTATAGCCCGAAAAAGCACTAAAACACATATTGTTATTCCTGCGCAACTCTTTGAGAATGGGGACAACAATGAGTTCAGACTTGGCTTTTTCGCTCCCTAATGGCTCAAACATGGCTTCTGATAGAGATTGCTGCAAAATAGCACTCATGGCAGTATGCAAAGCTACTTGAGGCAGCCATACTGTTTTTTGAGTATGAATCCCAAATGCGATTCTTAGTTGCTCTATTTTTTTGAATTGTGTGTATGCCATAATTTTCAGAAAAAGTTTCCACAAAGATACAAAATCTACTTCAAACTCTCGTCCAAAATCCATTGCAAAACCGCCAAAACTCGGTGCGGCTCTGCAAAAGTAAGCGGCACATAATTGGGGTCTATATACAAAATATTGTTTTCTAATTTGAGAAAACACCAAGAAAACCCCGTTGTTACTGCCCCATAAATGATTTCGCAGGGGTTTCCTTCTTGCTTGTTGTAGAGGTTTGCGGCATACATTTCCGCCCCACATTGCACAATTCCTTTCTCTACATTGTCATTTTTTGCCTCTACCAAACAAAAAACAGGGGCAGTAATTTCGGCTCTTTCTGCAACGGCTGACAAAATAAAATCACAATAACCATTCAAGCCTTTTGCTATATCTACATCAAAAGAATAGCCAGAAAAAGCCAGAAATTTGTCGGGGTTATTTCTGCCCAATTCTTTGAGAATGGGCGTAATAATGTATTCCGATTTCGCTTTTTCAGTACCTAAAGGAGCATTTTTCGCATCTATAAGGCTTTGCAACAAAAAAGTGCCTACTTGGGCTGCCGCAAAGGTTTGAGGCAGCCAGCCTCTTACTTTGTCGGTTATGCCAAGTTGCTTACGGAGCTGCTCTAATTTTTTGAATTTGTTGTATGCCATAATTTTGAAAAAAATAATTTCTGCAAATATACGCATTTCCTATTCCACCATTATCTCATCTATAAAAATAAACGACTCGCCTCCTGCGCCCAAATGCCAAGCAGGAAGGTTGCCATAAGATTTTGCTTTCACTTTAACAAAGCGCACTTTTTTGGAAAAATCCCTTTTATAAACAAAATCATGTATAAGATTTTCCGTTTCTCTATCCGAAATATTGTGAGAAATCTCGGCGGCTTTTACATAATTCCTGTCCTCGCCAGCTATCCAAAACTCCACCATTTTGGGCATCACAATCCACGAACCCACATCTTGCAAAAACCCTGCGGACAGCGAATGAATATCCTGTTCTTTTCCCAAATCTAACACAGCTTCAAAATCCTGCCCTTGAAAGCCCATCCAATCGCCTGTACGCCAATTCGCCTGCCCCCGAATGCCATCTATCAACGCCATTTCGCCCCCTGCATAGTACTGACTGTTCGGCTTGCAATTCATCAAGGAAACCTGCCTGCCTTTGGGAATCTGATGGAAAGTAGCCGAAACACTCGGCGAAATACGGGTTTTGCTCCGAAAAGCAATGGCTGTAATTGTGGCTGTTTTTGACAAAATAATGGGTTTTTGATACAAAATATCCGTAGAATCGGGTTCTGAACCGTCTAAAGTATAGTAGATTTTGGCAGGAAATTCTTGTTTCAAACCTTCATAAGCAAAGCTTAATGTTACCTCCATATTGTCTAAAAAAGTCTTGCTTTTTGCCTCAATGATAGGGGCAGGAATATATGCACCCTCTTTTGCCGAAAGCGTAGAAGGAACAATCCAATTTCTCACCAAAGGCTGCCACCCCATTCGCCACTCCAAATTTCCGCCTTCTTGCAGCATTTTGTCCGTCAAGAAAAAATTATCGTAGTTTTTACCATTCCAATTCGCAGATTGAATATGATAGTTTTTATCCGAAAGGTTCTGCGCATGAATGACAAAAGGCTTATTTCCCCCCGTTTGTATTTTGATTTTTTCAAACAAAGGCGTGCCAAACACATATTGATTGCTGCCGGGACAGGCAGGATAAAAGCCCATTGCACTCAGTACATACCACGCCGACATCTGCCCACAATCCTCATTTCCGCAGAGACCTGCTGGCGTATCGTCATAAAATTGGGTCAAAATTGGGTGAACTTTGTCGGCGACTTTCCAAGGAAAACCGTTGTAAGCATACAAATAGGCTACATGATGCGAAGGCTCATTTCCCTGCGCATACTGCCCTATCAAGCCCGTAATGTCCACCTGTTCACGCCCAGACATTTTTTCTTCTGTCGAAAAAAGCTCATCAAGTTTTTTGTCAAACGCCACAGCCCCGCCCATCATGGCACTCAAACCCGCAATATCTTGCGGCACAGCAAACAAATATTGCCAAGCATTTGCCTCCGTATAGTGATTGTTCACCTCTGTAGGGCGAAACGGTTTGTACCACCCCCCATTCATTCTTGCACGAAAAAAGTGGGTTTCGGGGTCAAACAAATTGCGCCATTGCTGCGAGCGGCGGAGATATACGTTATAATCGTCCATTTTGCCCAACGCCTTCGCCATTTGCGCAATACACCAATCATCATAGGCATATTCCAGCGTTTTTGACACCGATTCATGCTCCTTATCTGCCCGAACAAAGCCATTTTTTTGGTAAGAATCCAATCCTAAATGTTTCATTTCTGCCGAATGTTTCATCGCAGAAAAGGCTAATTCCGTATCAAAATCGGTGATACCCTTGCTATATGCGTCCCAAATCACAGGCACAGCATGGTAGCCAATCATGCAATTTGTCTCATTTGCCGAAAGTTCCCACACAGGCAAAATGCCGCCTTCTTGGTATTGCCGGAGGAAAGTTTGGACAAAATCAAGGCTTCTTTTTCTATCAATAATGCCCAACAAAGGGTGCAACGCCCGATAGGTGTCCCACAAGGAAAAAACGGTGTAATAATCCCAGCCATTTGTTTGATGCACTTTGTTATCTCTGCCCCTATATTTTCCGTCCACATCAGAATAGATATTGGGCGACAGCATCGTATGATACAAAGCCGTATAAAAGGTACGTTTTTGGGACAAAGTGCCGCCTTCTACTTCGATTTTAGAAAGCTCTTTTTTCCAAGTAGTTTCTGCATTGAGTTTTATTTTGTCAAAATTCCAATCAGGGTTTTCTGCTTTTAGGTTTTTGATAGCCCCTTCTACCGAAGTCCCCGAAATGCCTACTTTTACTTTTAAAGGGCTATTTTTTTGCTTATCTTGCGGAAAAACAATCGCCAATTTTTTGTATTTATGCGGATTTGCAGCCGTAAAAGTTTCGGGTTTATTGTGTTCATTTAGCCAAAAAAGGGTAGAAAAATCCGTTTCAAAACGAATCACAAAAAAGACTATTTGTGCCTTTGCCCAAGCTTTGGACTTGCGAAATCCCCAAATTTCATTTTTGCCAGATACTTTTATTTCAAAATCCAAGACCTCATCTCTATGCGCCAAATCCAATAAAATGCCTGTGCCTTCATTTTCTTTGGGAAAGGTGTATTTGTGCATACCTGTACGCGATGTTATGGTCATTTCGGAGAAAATGCCATTATCGGTTGTGAGGGCGTAGTAACCAGGGGAAGCCGTTTCATTTTTGTGGGAAAAAGTAGCCGTAAATTCTTTGGGCAAAAAATCCGTTTTGGCTTTGTCCGTAGGTTTTACCTGCAAAAAAGGCATAAGCAAAATGTCGCCATAATCCGAACAGCCCGTTCCGCTCAAATGTGTGTGCGAAAAGCCATGCAAAATGGAATCTGAATAGTGATAGGCAGAACAGCCGTCCCAACCTGTGAGCCTCGTGTCAGGACTGAGCTGCACAAGTCCAAAAGGCATAGCCGCGCCGGGATAGGTATGCCCATGTCCATCTGTCCCCACAAGCGGATTGACAAATTGTGTTTGGGCAAGGAGGAAAAGCGGCAAAAAAATGGGCAGGAAGAATAGTTTTTTCATACACAGAAATTTGGGGTAAAGGTAAGGATTTCTCGCAGATTTAACCGCAGATTCTCGCAGATTTTCTTTCATCTGCGTGAAATCTGCGTCCCCATCTGCGAAAATCTGCGTGAAATTCCCCTATTTTTTATCCTTCCCCTTTGCCTTTTATACTTAAAACGGGATAAATTTTCCATATAATACAGTCAAATATATAATCCATTTATTGGATTAAATTTGGTAGATTGTGAAAAAGTAGGCACATTTGTGAAAGTCTTACAAACCACACAAAATATGCCTACCACCAACGCACTAACTTTTAGCAGCCCGATGGCCCCCAGTTGGGCGGGACTTCTGGGCTGTGTGTTGGGCTTGTGCGTAGTCCCGCCCAACTCAAGCCCAAAAAAGCATTTTTTGTGCGCATAGCATTTGCATAAAGTTTGGTTGTTTTTTGTGTTGAAAGACAAAAATAGGCATAGCAAGCCGCATTTGCAAGTTTTTTTGCTTGAAAAACAGCTTGCTTTTGCCTCGAATCGGCAGAGACTACGCTCTATGCCCAGACACAAGCCCGAAGTCCCTGCAAACGGGGTATTATATATGAGTTCTTGGATAGTTGAATCCAAAAAAATAATTTCTCGGTGGTTAACAATAAATAATTCATTTTTTGGCTAAGGCTTCAACAAAATCTCAATATATTATGCGTATTTATTTATTTTTATTATTTATTATTGTCGTAAATGCTTGTGGGCAAGATAAAAAAACAGGCTTAAAACAGGAACTAAAAAAGGCAGATCCTACTCAAGCGAATAATTTTAGAGAAGATATCTTTCCTTATCGGTTAGAAATAGATTGTGATGATATTTGTTTTAAAGACACCCTTAAAATAAGGCTTATTGGGCTAAAATACACGTATGATAGCATTTCTATCATTAGAACTAAAGGGTTTATTTACGATAAGTGTATTGATAGTGTATATTTTATTTCTTTGCCAACCGAAAATATTGCTTTCTTACCAAACGAAATGGTACATATTGGAGAAACCCGTATCGAGGCAGAAATACGCCGCAAAGGAAGGAGGCAGATAAAAATATATTCTCGAATTGTACACTTTCGTATCTCCAAAGAAAAATAATAAGGAAGAGCTAACCGTCTCCGCTAGTATAAAAATAAAAAACTCAAAAGATATCAAATATTATACTCAAAATATTCATTTTTGGCTTTCTAAAAAGGAAGATACATAAGTTTCAACTCATTTTCAATATACACAAAACTCATGACCAACACACTCATCACAACACTCTGTTGTCTTCTCCTTGCCCTCAATAACTGCGCCCAAAAAAAGGGCAAAAATTTTTCCCTAAAAAATAGTTGCAGGAATAACAAAAAGATTTTATATTTGTAGCCTAATCTTTAACCATAATAACATGTCAGAAAATGTAGATAAAAAACAAACCTATCTCTACAAAACCCTCTCGCCTACGCAGATAAGCGGCTTGGCAGATGCCATACTCTCAAAGGTCTTTGGCTTTGAACAAGTGCCAGAAATGGTTACGCTCACAGCGAATCAGCAGGGGCATTTTCATTTCAAAGCGCAACTGATGTATGAGGACACGATTCCCTTTCCGCAAAAACGCAGCACAGCCGACAAAGAAGCCGAAAAGCAAAAAGTACGTGAAATTGCGACTACTTTTTTCAAAAAAGCAAACGAAATCGTAAAAGCAAACAAGCAGCCGAAAGTAGAAAATCAGGATAGTGTCCGCCCGATGTTTCAGGATAGAAACGTGGACAGAGGAGCCTTTCCTTCAGATTTCCCAGACTTGTTTCCGCTACAATACTTGCAATGGCAAAGTACAGAGCCTATTTTTCATGCCGAATATCCCAAAAATATCCACTACTACGAAGTGCGTTTTCGGGTGGAACTGCCTTGTATGGTGGAAAATAAGGGGCTTTTGCTCGAAAAACCTGAAACAGCAACCGTAGAAAACCCTACAGCTCGTCTAAGCAGCGCGGCTCCCGAAAACCATAGCCCACAGGTGCAAAAGGTAGTAGATACTTTTATGGGAAATGCCGCAAAAACACCTCCTAAAACGGCTACTGTGCAAAACGAATATGTGGTTTTGCATATAAACCCTGACGACAAACGCTATGAAATCATGGGCGTAGAAAGCCATTTTGTGCAGATAGCTGGGCAGGAAAGTGTGGAGTTGCTGGAGATAGCAGGGGGAAATACAGGGCTGTATTTCTTGCAGGAGGGGAATATGAAGCTGCTGTATTGGACGGCGGAAGGGAAGGTGGCGGCGACAAAGGTAAAGGGGGAGGGAAATCTTATATTAGAAGGAGATGATGAACCTAAGTTTTATCGTCATCCTATGGACGCAAAAGGGATATATGTCTATGATTTAGAGGGTAATTTTCGATTCTGGATACCTTACACAAGAAATGAGATTCATTATGTAGATGAAGATGAGATGTTGACGTTTCTTGTTTCAGGAAATATAAAAAGCTTTGTCAGAGAAACATGGGAAAGCATCAAAAAGGAGTTTAGAGGAGAAGATAAATATTTTTATGCAAACCAAATACGCAGATATTCTCTTTGTTTTATTGGTGCGAATACATTTGATGCACTTTCTGATATTATAAAAATATTTTATCAGGAGGAGTCTGATGATAATTATTACAATCATGGAAAGGAAACTGGCGGACTTATGTATATTTCTGATTCAAGGGAATTGCTTCCGTATGAATTTAGAGATAAAGATAATAAGCGAGCAGAAACAACCTTTAAGCCGCCCGATGGAATACCTACATTAGGAGTGACCGAATTTATGAATGACCCCGAAAATCGAGAAAAGTTAGACAAAGAAAAAAAGCATTTTTTCTGTAAATGGCATTCTCACCCTGCTGATGGCGGAAATGTCCCTTCTGGTTCATGGATTTTGACAAAAGAACAATTATCAACTCAGAAAAACATAGACGCAACAGAAGCAGAAATTCGTAGTACTAACAAAGATATGAATTTTATATTAGATGAAGTGCCTAATTATAGTGTAGATAAAAAATATTATCATGAATTACCTTGTATTCTTTTTAACAGTTATAAGGGTAAAGAAGATAATGATGCCATAACTATTTATCGTTCTAACATGAAAACAAAAGAAGATAAAATAGCTGATTTTGCCAAAATATATACGCAAGCGCCTATTTGGGGGGGAAATGAAGACAATCCTAATGAGTTAGCAGAACACATAAAAATATATAATAATCAGACTTTACCTAAAACAATTGCCTTGATGAGTAGTTGGTGGCTCGATGAAGATAAAATAACATCTAATTGGTTATCAGTACACAAAAATTTCTTTTTTTAAACAACTAACATACAATGCGTATCCATTTATGTATGCTATTCTTTTTATGTATTGCTTGTTCTCAAGGGAAAAACAACTCCTTAAAAGAACTACTAAGCAATAAGCCAAGTCAAATGCCTGAAAACAATTTTACAGAAGAACTTTATCCTTATCTCTTAGCAATAGATAGTAATAATATTTGTTGGGGAGATACATTTAAGGTTAAATTTATCGGGCAAAAACGAGCTTATGATAGCATTTCTATTAAAACAACAAAAGGCTTTATTTGCGCTACACAAATAGATAGCATTTGGATTATTGCAGTTCCAACTCAAGAAATACTTTTTCTACCAAAAGAAACGAAACGCGAAGAATTTATTTTCGTAAGAGCAGATATTCTTCCCAAAGGTCGAAAATGGATTAAATCGTATCCTCAAAGAGTTTATTTTAACGTATTCAAATAAAAACAATAATTTTCAACTCATTTTCAATATACACAAAACTCATGACCAACACACTCATCACAACACTCTGTTGTCTTCTCCTTGCCCTCACGCTCAATAGCTGTGGCAAGAAAGGTTGTATGGACAAAGACTCCAACAACTACAATCCCGAAGCTACCAAAGATGACGGTAGCTGCACCTACGACCCTGCAAACAAATATGTGGGGACGTATATTGCTACAGATACTTTGATATACCTTGCAGGATTAAGTACAGGAGGAACAAACCCCATTTATAAAACAGATTATTTTCAAACAGGTTGGGTAATTAGCAAACAAGATGCTAATACGCTTACCATTAGCAATTTTGGAGCTTGCCAAGAGACAATTCATACAACCGTAAGTACCAGCAGTTTGATTATTGTAAATGACCACTCTACTTGTATAGAGAATAACCCATTACCAGGTAAAATCATCAATGTCAATGGAAATAACCTTAGATATCTCTTTTCCTATACAAATGGATCAGGTTCTAATACTTACAAAGATACGCTCAAAGGCGTAGGGATTAAGCAATAAATCCATTTTTCAAAAATTTCCTACATTGTAAGGGATTTTATATACCCATTTTTTCATTTTTAACCAAACATTTTTATGTTCACTGAATCATTCAGCAACGAAGCTTGTCGTTTTGCGACTGTGCGCTCGCCGCAAGCACTCACACAACACAAGCGACAGGAGCATTTTATCCGCTACACAGCAGACGAAACGCAGGTAAGTCTCTATTCCACCTTGCGGGGGATATTGAGCAATTCACAAACAACGGACAATGAAAAGCTGCAAAATGTACAACTTGCCGCAGCTAACTACCTCAAAGGCGAATCTGCCTTAGCTACGATTGCGCAGTTAGCGGTTTATTTGCCCAACATTGCGCCTATTACAGAACAATTGGCAACAAAAGGCAGAGCAGTAAAAGCCAGCGATTTGTTTGCTTTATGGAGCCTCGAAGGGACAAACGAAGCAGCTTTGCGCTTGCGAATATGGGACACTTTGATAGCGGCAAATGTCTTAGGAGGGCATTTGTATGCAGGAGAATATTTGGAAACGGCATTGAAAATGCTCCATGCAGCAGCCATTATGACGAGCGAAAGCACAGAGCCGCAGTTGGTTACTCGGTTAAATGCACATATCTTGTTGCCCAATACCATTTTTCCCTTGCCCAAAGTCGTTGCAGAAACGCCTACGCCCAAATCGGAAACGCTGCCCAAAGACAAAGACCCTCACAAGGTAAAAAGAGAAAAGTATGAAGTAGCTTTGCAAGAAGTACGCAAATATCGTAGCAGAAAGCAAATCCTCAAAGGGCGTAACACGAATGCGCAGCAAGGACAAACTAACGGCGAAACCCCACCCCCTTATATTGATATAGACGACTTGCAAGAAAGCAATAGTACGGTTTTTAGCAATGATACTCAAGCGGTTTTGACGGACCTGATGCTAGAATATCCTATCAGAATGGCAGATTTGATAGAATTATTAGTCATGGAAATCCGAGAAATGCAGCCCAAATATGGGATAGCAGGAAAGAGAGTAATGGTAATAGGGGGTTCTATTTGGGAAGAAAATAGGGGTCCCGTCTATAAAGGAGGTGCTAT
>JAYUZN010000044.1:0-8226 GCA_043751755.1 Bacteroidota bacterium
ACCACTAAGGCACTAAGAACCACGAAGATATCAAGTAAAAGAAGATATCTAAGCTATATTTGCCTTTCTTAGTTTCCTTCGTGCCTTAGTGGTAAATTAAGATTTTATTCTTTTCGTGTTCCTTAGTAGGGCGGGGCGCTTTTGAAAAGTCCGCCTCGCTACTAAAAGTAAAATGCTACGATTTTGTCAGTACCTTCAATACCTCCTGCACCTTCCGCACTTTTTGGATTAACTGCTCTTTATTTTCATCTAAAATGGTAACATGCCCCATTTTTCGGAAAGGTTTTGTATGCGTTTTTCCATAAAAATGCGGATAAACGCCCTCTATCGCTAAGGCGGCTTCTACGCCTTCATAAAAGACCTTGCCACTATGCCCCGTTTCGCCCAAAAGATTGAGCATTGCGGCAGGGTGCAACAAGGTAGGCGCACCTAAAGGCAAGCCCAGAATGGCGCGAAGATGCTGCTCATATTGCGAAGTCGCACAGGAACGAATGGTGTGATGCCCAGAATTGTGCGGACGAGGAGCAAGCTCATTTACCCAAAGTTTGCCTTCTTTATCCCAAAACAATTCCACCGCAAGTAAGCCCACATAGCCCAATTTATTCACAATATTTGTCGCAATTTTCTCGGCTTCTGCCGCTATTTCCGCAGGTACTTCGGCAGGACTCATGAGATATTCCACCAGATTTGCCGTAGGATGAAACACCATTTCTACCAAAGGAAAGACCGAAACATCGCCTTGCGGATTGCGTGCCACAATGACCGCCAATTCTTTTTGAATAGCTACTTTATCTTCTAAGACCGCAGGCGCATCAAAAGCTTTGCGTATATCAGACTCATTATCAAGCACTTGCACGCCATGCCCATCATAGCCGCCTTTTCCCAATTTATGCACAGCAGGTAAAAGGTGCGTTAAGGCAAGCAAATCCTCCTTTTTTTCGGTCAAAACAAAGGCAGAAGTAGGAATATCATTGTCTATAAACCATTGTTTTTGAAGGCGTTTGTCCTGAATCATGCGCAAAATATGGGGCTGTGGATAAACGATTTTCCCTTCTTTTTCCAAAGCCTCCAAAGCTTCCACATTCACATTTTCAATTTCTATCGTTATCATATCCAAGTCTTCCCCAAAACGGTAAACGGTCTCAAAATCAGTGAGATAGCCCAAATGAAAATTGCGGGTAAGCATACTACAAGGGCAACGAGAATCGGAATCCAAGATTTCGATATATAAATTGTAGTCAATCGCTGCTTGCAGCAGCATACGCCCTAACTGACCGCCGCCAAGCACGCCTATTTTGAGGTCTCTATAAAACAGTTTTTGCATGATGAGATGTGTTTAGGGCGCAAAAATACGGGATATTTGGGGAATTATGTTTAATAAAAATGCTCTCCCCTACTCGCTCGCATAAACTCCTGCCACAGACAGGCTTAATTCCAATAAAGGCAGTTCAATCATTTGCGAAGGCTCGTCATAAATCGTTAACATCCAAGTGTTTTCTACTTTTTGATAGCATAAAATCAAGGTCTCAGTTTGAGAAACAATCAGGTAATATTTCAGGCTATCAATCTGCAAATAAGCAGAGAGTTTGGTGGTTAAATCAGTAGTTTGTGTAGATTCAGAAAGGATTTCGACCAATAATGTAGGGTTTTCCATACCTTTATTGTTCGTCAAATTTGCCGCCTCACACACCACCATCACATCAGGGTAGAAATAGGAATTGACTGCGGCAACTTGCAAACGCACATCACTCATAAAGGTTTTGCAAGGCTTTCCTTTGAGACGCAGTTGACTCCGCAAATCGAAGGCGATATTAATAGCAATCTCATTGTGCTTGACAGTAGAACCCGCCATTGCCACAATTTCGCCATTTATAAATTCGCAGCGCAATTCTGCAGCTTCATCTATCTCAAAATATTGTTGGATAGAATAAGGTTGTAATGATAAAGCTCCCATAAAAAAGATATATTTTTCGCAAAGATAAGCATTTTTCCTTACTTTTTTGGGGAATTTTTCATTATTTTTTTGTGTACATTTGTCCCAAATTTGAAAAAGGAAGGCAGAAAAGAAGTGGCATTATTGACCCTATTCAAAAGAAAAACCCGCTAAACTTAGCATTTAGCGGATTTTACCTTTACTACACAGGGACACATTGCCAAAAAGCCATGTACATACGTCCGAAGCGTGCTGTTTTATAAAGAGATAGAGAGGTTAAACCTCTTTTCTTATACAAAGGTAAGGACTTTATAGCGATTTCGTGCATTTTTTTTGCCTTTTTTTATATTCATTTGCCGCAAATAAAATAAGTAAGTATTTTTTGAGCGCAAAAAACATAACTTTGTCTTTATACAAATGCCAAAACTTAGCCTGCTTACATGGCTCATTATAGCCTTGATGGTCGTCCTATTTGTGCCAGCTATTTTTACCAAAGGCATGTTTGTAGATGGACTGACTTATGCGACCCTCGCCCGAAATTGGGTAGAAGGGCGGGGGACTTTTTGGTTTTTGCATTATACAAATAGTTTATTGGCGGAGTTCCATTCTCACCCACCTTTTGGAATGTTAGGATTGGCAGCGGGTTATTGGATTTTTGGCGATACAGATTACGTAGAAATTGGCTATTCTATTCTCACTGCTATTTTGGTGGCTTGGGGCATGTACAAAATTGGTACGTTATATCATCAGTTATTGGGGGAAATAGCCATTATCTTGTGGCTGTTGATTCCGCTTGTGGGTTGGGCTTTTCGGAGCAATATGCTCGAAAATGCTATGACGGTTTTCACGACTTGGGCGGTGTATTTATTGTTGAAAAAGGAGACAGGGTATAACGCTGGCAGCGTTATACCCTGTTTACCTATTATGGCAGGCATTTTACTCTGTTTAGGCTTTTTGACCAAAGGACCTACGGCTCTTTTTCCTTTTTGCTTGCCGATTTTGTATGGCATTCTGTTCAAAACAGAGATAAAAGCCGTTTTATGCTCTTTTTTGGGGCAAATAGGGGCTTTTTTTAGTGCCTTTTTTCTCCTTTTTTTTAGCTCAAAAGATGCCCAAAAAAGTATTGTAACTTATTTGGACAATGCTATTCACAATGCGCAAAACCATACTGTTGCGAGGCATACCTATATTTTAGAGGAATTATTTGTGCAGCTATTGCCTGTTTTGGGAATGGTAGGACTTATCTTAGGGCTTGCTTTTTATCGGCAAAAAAAGAACCTTTTTAAAGACCCTTTTTTGCTAAAAGTGTCTTTATTTTTTACTTTGTTGGGCTGCTCTGGTGTGTTTCCAATAATGATAAGTAACAAACAATCAGGCTATTATATGCTGGCGGCTCTGCCTTTTTGGGCTTTAGGAATCGGGGCTTTTATCCTGCCTTTTATCGAAAAAAGAATCTTTATTTGGGAGGAAAAATATCGAAATCCTGCGGCTTATTTGGCTATTTTTGTCATTATAGGAACATTTTTTATTTCTATATTAGAAAAAGATGAATGGGGAAGGGACAAAGAAATGCGCGAAGACCTCGCCAAAGTCTCGCAATTTGTGCCTGAACATAGCAATATCTATATCTTGCCAAGTGAGCATGAAAACTGGCTGCTGTATGCCTATTTTGCGCGTTTTGGGGACAGGAGTCTTGTGCCTTACATGCGGCTTGAGGCTGATTTTTATTTATTGAAAAAAGGGGGAAATATGCAAGATGATGATTTTGAGGAGATTGTAACGGGCTTGCACTATGGGACTTTGTGGAAAAGAATTTCACGCAGATGAACGCAAATTAAAGCAGATTTCGCAGATGTATTTCCTATTTTATCTGCGACATCTGCCAACATCTGCGCTTATCTGCGTGATGAAACCACCACATTTCTCCAAAAAGACTTGCCTTTCATCGAAACCCCAACCAAATACACTCCTGCGGGTAGATCTTCTACAAGCATATTTTTCGTTTGCTTGCCGATAGAATGGGTATAAAAAGCAGCTGTTACCTTTTGCCCCAAAGAATTGTATAAGGAAATACTCACCTCTTCTGCCATTTCGGTCTCAAAAGAAATATTTAATTCTTGGCTGGCAGGATTGGGGAAAATGGAAAAAACAGGTTCTTTTTCCACGTCAAGTGCCGTAACACTATTTGTCAAAGACACGCTTTGCGCATTGTAAATTCTGCCTGTTTGCTCATCTATCAATACGCCTATTGCTTTGACATGGCTTGGATTTATATAATAAGGAAGCGTATAATAAAAATTGTAAGTTGCACTATTTCCTTCATAAACCGTTGAAGGTAAGCTATTTGCTTCTCCTTGATAGCCGCCCAGCAAAGCTCTTGCTACATGCTGATACCACATTTGCACAGCAGGAACAGGGTCGGGCAGGTACTCGAAGCCGCCCATCGGATTTTGGCTGCCGTAATAATAGTATAAATTTACTTGGTCAAAACTGCTATTTTCACTATGTACATTGTCCTCTATCAAAATGACGGCAAAACGCAAACCCGTAGAGATTTTGGTCGCAAAGTTGGCAGTTATTTGTACCCATACTTCTTGATTTTGGTACAAAGCTGTCGTGTTGATAGCTGCTGGCGCAGGTACATTTTTTTGTGCCTGAAAATAGGTTTCGTAGTCTGCAATATTGGTTTCTTGGTTAAATAAAGTCCTATCTATATTGGTGCGTGGAATGAGGTGAATGCCTGTGCTATCTGCATAATCGTCCATCGCCAATGTGTCTTGCGTATGAATCGAAATGCCAATAAACTGCCCCGAAGCAGCATAAATGCTGTCCATATAATTCATGCTGACAATGCCTCTCGGACACCAACCGCACCAAGTACCCGTAACTTCCTCAAACACAACGGCTTTGAGTATATCTATGGCAACCGTAGAAACGGCGAGAATTTGGGTATTATCATTCGGATTGACATCTTGCGTGCCATTGATAGTGGCAACAGTGAGTGCCAAAATATTTTCATCTACCAAATTGGCAAAAAAAGGCGTAGTATGCACAAACTCATAGCTTTGTAGCGGCGGAATCGAGAGTCCTGTAAGCGGCATTGTGTAGGTATAAGTGCCATCTGACCATGTTATATTCATGCTATCAATCATAAGAGCGCTATTATTCGTTATTTTTCCGCTAAGATATACATCTTCATTTACCTTTGCAATACGGCTTGCCGCACTATTTGTAAGCGCAATATCGGGCTGAGTCGGCAGGTTTTTCACTTCAATATCATCTATATACAACATAAATTTGTCGGTAGAATTGTTTATATAGGCGATATAAATGGTTTGCCCCGCATAGTTTGCGAGCGAGATGGCACGTTTTGTAAAAGCATTTGGGGCTGCAATTTCCTCAAATATAGGGGTTGCGGAAAAATCATTGGGTTGATTTCCCGTTGTGCTTATTTTTACTAAATAGCCATCAGGGTAGTTTATATCAGGAGCTTGCGCTTCCCATATCAGAAAGGGCGTTTCGGTAGCAGTAGCAATAGGCACAGATATGGCAGAAGTAAGCAGCCAATCGTTAGAAGTGCCTGCGGGGTCGTACCAAGAATGGCTTACGGCAAAGGTGTCTTTCTCCAAAATATGCGTAACCCAAGCTTCATTATTGGGAAATGCTGCGGCAATTTGATTGGCAGCTTGCAAGCCGTCCAAGTTGTATTGTGCCATGCCTGTGGGAAGGGCAGAACTCCAAGCATTGTTAGGCGGAAAGGATAGGCTATTGAAACGCTCTATGTATTGCGCATTGAGGCAAAACATGTTTAATAGCATCAATATTCCTAATAGATAAATCTTCATAAAGTGTTGGTTTCGCGCAGATTTGCGCAGATTTCGCACATAAAAAGCACTATAAACGAAAATTAAATAACTTGATATTTTTCTCACCACTAAGGCACGAAGAAACACGAAGTAATCTGGTAAAAGAAGACAACTAAGGTACGATTTTTCTTTCTTAGTTTCCTTCGTGCCTTAGTGGTAAATGATGATTTTATTCTTTTCGTGTTCTCTCAAATCTGCGTGATATATAAACGTAAAAATCTCCTTTTTCGTAGCCTTTGTTTACATATAAAAAGCGGCTGCCTGAAAAGACAGCCGCCCATATAATAGCCTAAATTTCTTTACTCAAGCTTATTTTGCAACATTCAACAATTGGCTGGTAGATTGTCCATTTGCACGAACATTTACCATATACACGCCAGCTGCGAGATCTTGTGTGTTGATAGATACGGTTTGTGAACCTGCATTCATTTTGCCTTGTGCTGCTGTGTAAACAGATTGTCCGTTGCTATTGAATACCTCTACGGCTACGTCCGAAGTATTTGTCAAGTTGAAACGTACATTAGCTGTGGTCGTAGCAGGATTTGGATAGATTTGGAAGTCAGAAATGTTTTTCACTTCTTCAACGCCTACAGAACTAAACAATTCAAGGTTTACATTGTCAAAGAAAGCATTGTTGCCATAGTCCGAAGTCGCTTTGAAACGCATCAACATTTCGGTTTGACCGATGTAAGCAGTAAGCATTACGGTATCACTTACCCAGTGGCTAGAAAGTACTGGCGCACCTGTAGAACCATACAAGGTATCAACAGGGGTTCTTGTAGCAAGGGTAGCCCCTGCTTTATCCCACAAAGAAATCCAGTTTGCACCACAGTCGGTAGATACTTGAAACTCTATTTTGTCATTGGTTGGAGGCGATTTGTATTGCGCTGCAGCTCTGCTCCAAGTTACTCTTGCCATATTTGCAGTAGCACTTACCATAGAAGTTTTAGGGATATAGAAGTTATCTACAGCACCTACTGTTTGGTTATTGTAAAAATCCATGTACATACCTGCGGTGCTGCCACCTGCTGCGACATTTACACGTCCCCAAGTAACGCCATCATTGCTCACATCTTCAATCACATAATCTGCGCTAAGTGCTGTTTCAAAGTCGTTGTTGTAAGGAGCTGCCATGATAGCACCCAAAGTCTGGTTAAGCGAGTTATCCGCAGGAACGGCATCTCCACTTGCAATAATGGTCGCAATGATGCTTGTAGCACCATTGGTATTTACTGAACCAAAATTTACAGTAGCTACATCATAAGAAGCAATCGTGCCAGTTATGGGTTGTGTGGCAATAGAAACGAAGTTTTGGTCTGTCAAAGCTACGCTTGCGCCTGTCAAAGGAGCTGTACCATGATTTTGGAAGGTCAAAGACACATTCATCATGTTTGCACACGCATAAGCATCTCCAGTATAGCTAAGTACCGTAGCATCTACCGCTTGTGTAGCAGGTCCAGGGCAGCCCGCTACCAACGCATACAAATCAGCCGCAGGTTGTTGTCCCGCTTCTTCAATGATTCTGTTAGCACAGATTTTGTAGATAGTAGGAAAATAGCCAATATTGTAGCCCGTCATAAAAGAATTGCCAGACGCATCTGAAGGCAAGTCAATGATAGGATAAGGAGTACCTGTTGTCCAGTTACCTTGCGTGTAGTTTGCATGGGTTGTACCTGTGCTTGTACCTGTGATTTGCGCACCTGTATTGGTTTGCTCTCCTTCTACGAAGATAACCATTACATCATTTGTAGTAGTAGCACTTACGCCAGCAGCTCCCATAGGTCCATGCTCTGTGTATAAGGTCTCCAATGCGCCTGTGTTATGGTAGCTCCAACAAGGAGCGCACCATGCCGCAGATACATCAATAAATACAGTTTTGCCTGTTGCCAAGATGTCGTACAAGTGATGTGAAGTGCCGCTAATGTCTGTAAACGTAAAATCTGGAGCAAGCGAGCCAGCAGCTATCTGTGCTTGTGCTTGCGCTCCAAATGCGAGCATTGCTGCTAGCGAAAGTGAACGGAAAATTGCTTTCATGATAAAAAAATGATGGAAAAAATTGTGTAAGTTTTTGTTTGAAATAGTATAGTCGCTATTTTCTATGCCAAAATAACACCCTTTTTTTGGAAAAAACAAAAAAAGGTTATTTATAATGAAAATAACGCTAATTTCTCTTAAAAACGACAAACGTAAAAAAGGGAGAAAAGGTGGCTTTATAATGTTTTTTTGCGAAAAAAGGGCGTAGGGCTACAAATCATCTGCACGAATAATGCTTAGGAATTAAAATTAAGTTTTATAGTCCCGTAGGGACGCGATATTTATAGAAAAAAAGTAATTATTCAGGTTAAAGCCGCTTCGAGGGTCTCCGACCACTCGAAGGGCAGCGAAACTAAATTCGTTTGAGTAAGCAACCCTTCGAGTGGGTGCTAA
>JAYUZN010000045.1:0-7301 GCA_043751755.1 Bacteroidota bacterium
TAAATTGGGGGAGAATTACATTTTCTATAAATATTTCGTGCCTACGGCACTAAGAAATCCCCAAAATGAAATTGTTATGTTATTTATTTTCTATTCCTAAGCTAAAAACACATTTGGCAGATAAAGCAAAAATTTGGAATGAAGATGAACTGAAAATGTTCTTTATCGGTCCTTTGATAGAAGAAGCCGGCTTAACTACGAAGGACTTTCAACCTTTTACACAAAGACAATTTTCGGCAACCATTGGCAATGAAGAAATCGGCGGACGTGTTGATTTTTTGGTTGCTAAGGGAAGGAGGCTCCCCGAATTGCCCTATTTGTGTATCCATGAGTATAAGCAAGAACCGTCCCCACGCTTGCGCAAGGTTTCCCCACGCTTGCGCAAGGTTTTTTTGGTTCACGCTTGCGCAAGGTTTCACTTCTGCTGGCGCAAGCGTCCGCTTTTGCCAGCTTCTTGAAGCGTCCGCTTCCATACTCGAAGTGGACACTTCAAGAAAAGAGCCACAAGCGGACACTTGCGGCAGCGAAATTTTGGAAGGTAATAAATATGTAATAAGCAATGCCTATAATGCTGCTGATGACGACATTTTCCAAATCTTTGCCATTCTCCAAAAGTCCAAAGAAATCATACAGCGATTTATCTGAAAAAATCCCTACCTTTGTCTTTCATTTTCCCACAAAACTCAACAGACAAAAATATGCGTACATTTGGTTCCTTTACCTTTGAAGATATGTATGACCTCTTTCAGGTAGAAAAGGAGGATGAGATAGCTTTATTAAACGAATGGATAGCGGTAATTCCTGCCATTCAGCCATCAGACAAGGCTAATTTAGAGCGATTAAGAAAACATCTGTTAAAACAAGTCTTAGCATGGAATGAGGACGAATTAAAAATGTTCTTCATAGGTCCCCTTATTGAGCTTGCGGATTTGGAAACCAAAGAGTTCAAACCCTTTACACAACGCTTATTAGAAGCTACGATTCAAGGAATAGAGGTAAAAGGCAAGGTGGATTTTATGATAGCAAAAGGGATAAAAACCGCAAAACCGCCTTATTTTTGCATACATGAATATAAACAAGAAGGCAATACAAGCGAAGACCCGCTGGGGCAATTATTGATTGCCATGTTTGTTTCTCAACAATTAAATGAGCAGAAATTCCCCATTTTAGGAGCTTATGTAGTGGGCAGGCATTGGTTTTTTGCCGTTTTGCAAGACAATCAATATGCGCTAAGTGCTTCTTATGATGCCTCAAGCAACGACATTTTCCAAATCTTTGCCATTCTCCAAAAATCCAAAGAAATCATACAGCGATTTATCTGAAAAAAGCCCTACCTTTGTCTTTCATTTTCCCACAAAACACAACAGACAAATATATGCGTACATTTGGTTCATTTACCTTTGAAGAGGTAGGAGAAATGTTTGGTATTAAAAGGGTATTTCAATTGGACTTATTGACAGATTGGTTGGATGCCCCGCTTCATATAGATACTATTCAAGAATTTTTGCTCAACAGATTAAAAAATCACTTATTTAAGCAGGTGCTGAATTGGAACGAAGATGAATTTAAAATGTTTTTTATTGGACCTTTGATAGAGTTCGCAGATTTAGAAACAGATGATTTTAAGCCCTTTACACAACGTACTTTAGAGGCAACTATTCAAGGAATAAAGGTAAAAGGCAAAGTGGATTTTATGATTTCTAAGGGCATGAGAACTGCAAAACCCCCTTATTTTTGTATTCACGAATATAAACAGGAAGTAGATAGAGAAGGTGAACCTTTGGGACAGTTGTTGATTGCGATGCTTTCGGCTCAAACCAATAATGAGCAAAAACATCCGATTCTTGGGGCTTATATTTTGGGCAGAAGCTGGTTTTTTGTAGTCTTGGAAGACAACAAATATACGGTAAGTGAAGCATACGTAGCCTCAAGTGACGACATTTTCCAAATCTTTGCTATTCTCCAAAAATCCAAAGAAATCATACAGCGATTTATCTGAAAAAAAGCCAAAACACAGCCGTCCCCAAGCCTCAAACCTTGTGGGCGGTTTTGTTTATACAAAACCTTCGTGTCTTAGGAAGTATAAAAAAATAAGGCATAGATAGCTAAAAAAGGCTACATTTGCCCCTAAAATAAGAAATTCAAATACAATGGCAAGTTTCAGTACATTCAAAACCTTAGAAGATGCCTTATTACATTTTGGCATTGCCGAAAATACGCAAAATATTTTCCCTCCTATTCAAAATACGCAAGTTATTTCTCCCTATTTAGTGGACGAATTGGAGTATAATACCACAAAATTGGCCTATGATATTTCGGAAGCTGCACTTTGCGAGATGGTTATTTTTCCTATTTTAAAGGCAGTATGGAAACATTTTGAAGAGAAATTATTTCTTTGGAGCCACAAAAGTATCGGAAAAGAGCCAGATATGTCAGGAATTCCCGATTATATTTTAGCAAAACGCTCTCCTTTGGGGCGTGTTATGGATATCCCTTTATTAGTTATGATAGAAGCTAAAAAAGATGATTTTAATGGAGGTTGGGGACAATGTCTTGCGCAAATGGTTACGGCTCAATCGCTTAATACGACTTCTAATGAAATATTTGGGATTGTAACAAACGGGGATACGTGGCAAATGGGCAAATTAGAAGGGCATATTTTTACAAAAGATAAGGGAGCGATTTCGTTAAAAGAATTACCGACTTTGTATAATACTTTGTATTATCTTTTTGAACTGTGCGAAAATAAAATAAAATAATTATGCATTAACTCTGTAGTTAAATGCCCACGCTTGCGGCAGGATACGCAAAAATAAAAACAAACAGCATGTAAAGAGATACAGCCCGTCCACAAGCCTCAAACCTTGTGGGCGGTTTTGTTTTCCCCAAAAAAAGCCGTATCTTTGTCTTTCATTTTCGCACAAAACACAAAAACAAAAATATGCGCACATTTGGTTCCTTCACCTTTGAAGATATGTATGACCTCTTTCAAGTAGAAAGAGACGATACGATTCCCTTATTGACAGAGTGGTTAGATGTAGCTCCCGCACTTTCTACTTCCCTCAAAGATAATTTAGACAGACTAAAAAAACACCTATTTAAACAGGTATTGTTATGGAATGAAGATGAGTTAAAGATGTTTTTTATTGGTCCTCTGATTGAACTTGCAGATTTGGAAACCAAAGATTTTAAGCCTTTTTCAAAACGTCCTTTGAAGGCAACTATTCAAGGCATAGCCGTAAGAGGCATTGTAGATTTTATGATTTCTAAGGGCATGAGAACCGCAAAACCGCCCTATTTTTGCATTCATGAGTACAAACAGGAAGTAGATAGAGAAGGTGACCCCTTGGGGCAGCTGCTCATTGCTATGCTTTCGGCTCAAACCAATAATGAGCAAAAACATCCCATTCTTGGGGCATATATTTTGGGCAGACATTGGTTTTTTGCCGTTTTGAAAGACAATCAATATGCGCTAAGTGCTTCTTATGATGCCTCAAGCGACGACATTTTCCAAATCTTCGCCATCCTCCAAAAGTCCAAAGAAATCATACAGCGATTTATCTGAAAAATAACTCGCGCTTGCGCAAGGGCAAGATTTCGTCCGTTTGAGTTATGCTGGCGCAAGCGTCTGCTTGCGGCAGCGAGGAAAAAGGAGGCGCGGGAAAAAGTAGAAAATGCTTTTATTTGCGAAAATCTGCGCGAACTCACCGCAGCCGCAATTCAAACTGAACCTTATTTCTCGATTCCCTATCCCATTTTCCCACAGGTGGGCGCAAATCCCCGAAATAGTCGAATTGCAACCGCATTTTGTCTATATTTTTTTCGCCCAAAAACAGCTCTATACTTTTGGCACGCCCAAACGACAAATTGGCATTGCTTTCCTGTCCGCCCCATTCATCAGCATACATCGCAAAACGAACCGTAGAACCCTCATATTCCGTACTCATCATAGCCGCCAAAGTCTCCAAAGCCCCTTTTCCGCCCTCCGAAAGTTCCGCTTTGTAGGGTACAAATTGTATATCCTTTTCTATGTCCGAAATTTTTTCGGCTTCCGCCGCAGAAAACAAGGGGCAGCCCTTATTTCCTATTTCGCCTTTTGTAAATGGGCATTTATCTATTCCATTTTTAACGCCATCATGGTCGGCATCTCGGCTCTGATTGCGTGCAGAAGCCTCATTTTCAAGGCTTACCTGCCCCATTTTGGTATTTATCGGAGGAACGTCTAATTTGGGCGGACGAATGCGCATCTCTTCGGTAGCAATAATTTCCTCTACCGTTATGGGGCAACCTTCCTTTGTCGCAGTACCTGCTGCGTCTGGGCATTTGTCATCAGAATTGAGAATGCCATCATTATCTCGGTCGTAGCGCAAGGCAACCGACGGCGGTATCACGCCAAGCGGACAGCCTTTATTTTCCTTTGTGCCGGGTGTGTCTGGACAAGCATCTTTTTTGTCAGGAACGCCATCTTCGTCCATGTCCGAAATGGGCGGATTCGTGGGCATCTTTGCAAACGAAAGGCTTGTAAAACAACAAAATAAGATAATTAGGTATCGCATGAGGTAGTTGTTTGGCGCGCAGATAAACGCAGATGAAAGCAGATAACACAGATGTATCAGTTGCCATTTTCCATTTTCCATTTTCGATTCTCAATTTTTAATTTCCTATCTGCGACATCTGCTTTCATCTGCGGAAATCTGCGTGAAATGAAAGTGAAATGAAAGAGAAATGAAATGCAAACCTACAAAAAATTTTCACTCAAGCCAAAAAAACACTACCTTTACCCCAAATTCTATTGAACATGACAAGATACATATTTTTCTTATTGGCAATTGCCGTTTTCAGTAACGCTATGTTTGCCCAAAAAATAATTAAATACCGAAATACAATAAGCTATTGCCCTATGGATGTAACCTGGGCTAATAGCCAAAATATGACCCATATTCCTCGCTTTGCTCCGCTTGTGAACATAGAACAATGCGCTTATTATGGTTTTGGAACAGGCACATTTAGCCTTTTTGCAGGGGCTGCTTCCCACAATTTGGGGGTAATTACCCGCGTCAATGACAGCGTAAAATACAAAAATAGGGTGTATTCTACGGGACTTTTGGGCGGTTTTAGAATTGGCTTTAACAAAGGAGCTATTTTTGCAGGAGGTGGGGCAGATATTCCCGTTCAATACAAAAGCAAAAAATTTGTGAATGGTGTCAAAATGGGCAAAGAAATAGGCTATTTTAGCAAAGAAGCCAATTGGATATTGCCCCATGTTTTTGTGGGTTTTGATGCAAGTTTTTTAGAAGTGAAAGCCCAATTTTATCCTACCAATTTCTGGGGAAAAAAAGCCCCTGATTTTGTCAATGGTTCTACCCAATTATTGAAGATTTCCGTAGGACTCAATCGAATTTGGTTTGAAGATTTGCTCAAAGATAAAGCCAAAAAGGACGATAAAGAGCCAGAAGAAGAGGACAAAACTAAGCCGCGCCGTTATCCTTGGGACAAAAACAAGGAGAATGAAACGTAGAGACCGTTTTTGTGCGAAATAGGTCATTTGTTGGGAACTTTGCTATTCCTTCACCTTCCTCAACAAGCCTATCAAAGCCCTTTCTGCCGCCCGTTGAATGTTCAAATCGCGGGTATAAAAGAAGTTTTCGCGCCAGCTATCTCTGCCATTTGCATCTGCATAGCCGTAACACACAAACGCATCTTTGCCTTTTTCGGGAGCTTCGGAGTAGCCTGTCGTCGCCAATCCTATGTCTGCCCCCAATAATATACGTACTCCTTCTGCCATTTCCCTTGCCACTTCTTCGGAAGCTACGCCTTTTTCGGCTATCAAGTCCGCAGAAACGCCTAACACCTTGATTTTGATTTCGGTATAATAAGCCGTTACACTCCCTTTCAAATAGTCAGACGCGCCCGAAATGCTGACCAATTTTGCCGCAATTGCCCCACCTGTGATGCTTTCTGCAATGGCAAGGGTTTGTTTTTTGTGGCGTAAAATATGGTTTATTTCCTCCTCCAAAGGCATTTTCCCTTCGGAATAAACATATTTTGAGATACATTCTCGAATTTGCGAAACGTAAGAAGCTAAGGTTTGCTCCAACATTTCCTTGTCTTTTTCCGCACCTTTTATGGTCATTTCCAACCAAATACCGTCCATTCTGGGCAGATAAGAGATATTCATTTCTGGGGGAAAAGTGTTTTCTATATGCGCAATTTTATCTGCCAAATGCGACTCAAAAATGCCCCATATCCGCAAAATATGATGTTGAATATACTCCGTAGGAAAGGCTTTTTTCAAAACGGGTAACACTTCATTTTCCAATAAATACAACATCTCAAAAGGCACGCCCGGCATAGAAATAAGGATTTTGCCTTCGTGCCGAAATAACATACCCGGTGCCGTTCCCATTTTGTTGGGCAAGACTTCACAATTTGTAGGCACAAGGGCTTGTTCTCGATTTCGGTCGGTCAATTCCCTGCCTCTTCGCTCAAACATTTGTTGCAATCCTGCGACCGTAGGGGCATGTTCGTACATTTCTACCCCAAAAAAGGCTGCAAGAGTCTTCTTTGTGATGTCGTCAGCCGTAGGACCTAAGCCGCCAGACATGATTATAACGTCATGCCCTGCCAATTCTGCCTGTAAAGCGTCCAAAATAGCCCCTTTTGTGTCTTGAATTTCGAGTGCTTTGTGTAAATCGTAGCCTTGTTCACGCAAAAATGCTCCTATTTTGGTGAGATTTGTGTTTGTAATACGTCCTTTGAGGAGTTCGGAGCCTATGGCAATGTAACAGATTTTCATTATAAGTAGTTGAAAGTTATAAGTTGAGAGTTGAAAGTTAATATAAGTTTTTCATAATCAATAAGATATATCGAAAATAGATGGTTAAGACTGAAAATTCAATAACTTACTATTTTGATAGTCCCGTAGGGACGCGATATTTATAGAAAAAAATGCTCCCGCCCCTCTTGCTTTTCGTGCTTGCACGAAAAATGCAATAAATTGGGGGGGATTATGGTATGGGGGGGTATAAATATTTCGTGCCTACGGCACTACTCGTAGTGCGCTGTACTGAGCTTGTCGAAGTAAGCCTTCCGAACTAAGGAATGCTCAAAATGACTGTTAGGAATGGAAATTAAATCACTTAACAGTTTGTCATTTGCCCCCCTGCCCCCCTAAAGGGGGGTAAAGCCTTTCTCCCCCCTTCAGGCTAATCTTGCAACAGAAATTTACGAGGAGTTATTAATATGAAATCCGAAAGAAACGAATTGTAAATCATATATTGCTTTCGCCATTTTTTTATTTC
>JAYUZN010000046.1:0-10072 GCA_043751755.1 Bacteroidota bacterium
AATAAAGGCAGAGAACATTTCGCTTGCCTCACATGCTGCATAAACGAAGCGCAAGGCTAAAACACATGCAGCACGTAGTCAAGCGGTGGCGTTGGTGGCGAGTACTTACAAATAAACTTGGTGGGTTAAAAATACGTGGAAATGAATGGTTTACAAATTAAAAATTGCTGAAAAATAAAAAAAAAGTAAATGTAAAAAAAAGTTGAACAAATAAAAAAAATGCTTGTTGTTGAAAAAAATACTATATTTGCGACATAATTATCGATTATAACAATATTTTGGCGTAAGTCAAATTGAAAAATAAATTCCATTAACTTTAACATTAACTTTATGCAGTACATTAAAAACATAAGCAATCTTGAGTACGATGCTTATATGAGTTGTGAAGGGATTTTTCGTTTACAGTTTAATAGAAATCCAAAAGAGGATCTAATAAAAGTTGGCGACAATATTGTTTTATGCCAAAAGTTTGACTCAAAAGGTAGTAGAGGGTTTTCGCATATAGTTGCAATTATAGACAAAACTGTTTATACAGACGCATCCAGAACAGAGTTTGGACACTATATTTATGTGAAAATTATAGGGAAAGGTAAATACCCAATGAATGATACCATCTATTGGAAGGATATAGAGCATGGAGGATATTCGCAGGGTAACTTGGTAAATATTGATAATATTGGTCAGGTTAAAAGTGATGCTACTCTGAAAGAGAAGTTGGAGAAAGAAGTATGGAACTTGTTTTTTCCTGCACCAGACTTAAATTTCAGAGAAATAAAGTTGGGAACTTTAAACTAACATTGCCTGAACAATTTTTGTGGAGAAACTTGTAAGGTGTTCGCTCAAGCCATCTGTAGAAGCCAGACCTTACAAGTTTTAATCCTAATCCTCAAAAATTGTCAAAGAACCCAAATATTAGCAAAAACTTGGAGTTGTCGCTAAAAGAAAATAACTTTGTGATTAAAAAATTGATATAAATGGTTAAAGTACTGAAATATATGGATTTACGCGCTTATTTATGATTTTTGAGAGCAAGTTTTTGAATAAAAAATGCACACTTAAAAAAATAAAAAACGCCACCAACATACGGCTTGCTGCACATCGCCACTTATGCTGACACTGCAAATCGGCTGCGCAAGTGGCGACGTCAAGCAAGCCCAGCGTTATCGGAAATGGAATTAAGTACAAATTCGCAAGAATATAACTATAAATCAAATAATTGATTATCAAATATTTACTAAAATTATCACTCATAACGACTTATTTTTAAATTTTTTTATTATGATAAATTTCAAACTAATCGAACTTTACGAAAAATATCTCCCTAATTTGGAGGCTATTTTTGAAGATACTGAAGATATTGATGGACCTTTACTAATGAGTTGCTTTGAAGAAGATTATTTAGCTTCAAAGTATAAAATACTATTTGTTGGTAAAGAGCCAAATGGTTGGATTGGCTACTATTCTTCCGATATGCCGACACTTTTAAAAAGATACGAAGATTTTGGGCTTTGTACCCAAAATGGAAGTGCTTATACGAATTTTTGGCAATATGTGTATAATTTTAATTTGGAAATAAACCCAAATTCTCAGGGTAAGAAAAATTTTCTATGGACAAATACCTCTAAATGCTCATTTAATGGTAAGGCACTTGTTTGGGATGATCATAAAAAATTTGTTGAATTGTTCAATGTTTTAGAAAAAGAGATAGAAATTACAAACCCGGATATTGTTGTGTTTTTTACTGGTCCGAGTTATGATGATAAAATTAAAATACAATTTAGTGGGGAAGTATTGTTTGAGCAGGTTGAATATGATATACCCATAAACGAGCTAGCAAAAGTTATTCACTCATCATTACCTTTCCATTCATATAGAGTTTATCATCCTGATTATATGGCAATCTATAATCCAGAAAAGGCAAGTTTAATGGAAACTATTAAAAAACAAATTGAAAAAGTTTAATTCCGATAACAAGTGTATTTTCGCCCATCTTTCGTTATGCCAACGCTCCAAGCAAACGCACAACGAAAAACGGCGAAAATACTGGTCGTTGTATGAGATTAAGGATAAACTAAGCCCGACAAACTTAGCGTATCCCCAGCCGCACAAAAAATAACCGATGCCCAAACGCCACAGGCAACGCTTCGCATCCGTTGTTTTTTCCCTCCGCACACGAGAGTGGTTAAGCGGAAGATAGAAGAACCCGCCCACCCACCCCGTTTTATTTTGATATATTGAAAAATATATGCTTATTTGCGTTTGTTTTGTAGGGATAATCATAAAATAATTCGTATGGCTAAATATAAAATTGATAATTGGTATAATTCGGAAGAAGGTAAACATTGGCAAAGCAAAAAACATAAAGAATATGTCATTAACCTTATTTTAGAAGCAAAAGAAAATCACCCTTATTTTTTAGACTTATCTATGTGTGGGCTTAGAGTTTTACCTGATGAATTATTTTTATTGAGTGATACACTACAAATACTTAGGGTTGGAATGGACAGAGAATGGGATTTTTCACCTTTTAATTTTTCTGGTACGCGTGGTATTTCGTTTAACTTAAGTGTTACAATTAATGATATTGAAACACAAATTCCATATCATACCTTGCCTTTTTCAAAAGGATGGTCTGAATATAATTGCTTTGATTCTAGTGCATTGTTAGGATTGCGAAGAGTAAATAATTTAAAACATTTATTCATTAATGGTCGTTGTTATGTTAAAGACCCTAATGATTGCTTAAATGAATATTACCCTGATTTAGAAGATGAAGACTATTATAGTGAAAATAGGGGCGTAACCAGTATTTTAAAAAATGAAAATCTGATTTTTCTTGAGTATTTACCAAATTTACAAACTCTTGATATCGGCTCGAATGGATTGAATCTTAATCATAGCATTAATAATAGAGAATATGATTTGAATAGTTTTTCGCACTTAAAGTCGCTTAAGTCTCTGTATATAGAACAAAATTGGCTAACTGATACAGATTTTCTTAGCCCGTTAAAAAACCTAACCTACTTGTCTTTAAGAATGAATCCAATAAAATCAATAAATGGGTTAGAATTTTTAACTAATCTGGAAGAGTTAAATCTTATTTGGACATCAATAGAAGATTTGAAATATATAGAAAAAATGAAAAAATTAAAGTCTTTGTATGTACATACTCTAAAACCTACAGAAGGAGTAATGTCATTACTTAAACTTACTAGGTTGGAACAATTAAAACTACAAATTTTGGATGAAGATATTGAGATTATTGCAAAAATTACTAATTTAAAATACTTGGATATTTCCTACTCCCATGAATCATTATTAACTATTGAACCTTTATCCAATTTATTGAATTTGTATTGGTTAAATTTGGAAGGAAATAATATAAGATATGTTTATGATTTATGGCAGCTTTCTAATATTGAATACCTTAATTTGTCTCATAACTCTATTCGAGATATAGAAGGCATTGAACGACTAATAAAGTTAGAGTGTTTGTATGTCAATGATAATCAAATAGAAGATTTAGATTCAATAAAAGAAATGACAAACTTAAAACAAATAAATTTTGACAACAATTTTATAAAAGGTATTGACCCTTTTTATCAGTTATATGAGAAAATTCAAGAACAGAATAAAACTATTGAGTATCAAAACAGGAAACTTTCTATTAAAAATGAAATCATAAATAAACAAAACCATGAAATTTATCACAACATGAAAAATAACCTACAGTTGTTGATAAATTTATTAGCATACCATAAAGAGCAATTTAGCGATACACTTACACAAGAAGCGATGGAAGATTTGGAAATGCGTATAGAAACGATTGGCATGATTCATACCTTGCTTTATAGACAAGAGAATGTTTCATTTATCCATTTGCCAAGCTATATTAAACAATTAACTAGTTCTATCAAAACGCTAATTTCTGGACGGTTAAATAAATCTATTTTGATGAACCTACACATTGCAGACTTGCAAATAGACCCCGAAGCTACAACTTACACAGGATTGATTATAAATGAATTATTAATTAACGCGTATAAACACGCTTTTTATGAATCCGAACAGCCCCAGTTTGACATTACGGTAAAAACGAATCAACTGGATATGTTACATATTCAATTAAAAGATAATGGAAAAGGGATTCCCATTGAGTTAATAGAAAAACCGGAAAAAGGCTTTGGCTTGAGATTTATACAGGACATTATTCAAAATATGAATGGCAGTATAGAAACAAAACTTGATATAGGAACGCAATTTGATATATATTTGCAACTCAAATCCATTCGACAAATATGAACGATAATATCTCAATATTGATTGTAGAAGATAATTCAATTCAAGCCAAACAGTTAAAAAATGCCTTAGAAAAGCATAGTTATACAGTATTGCCAATTGCAAAAACTTGTGATGAGGCATGTATGATTATTGAAAAGGAAAAACCAGATATAGCAATTTTGGACATAGAGCTAGAAAATGAAGAAGGCAAAAAAGATTTATATGGCGGCATCGAAGTGGCAGAATACATAAGAAAAAACCATTACATACCTTTTGTTTTCCTTACAAACGTTTATGAGAATGAGCATATTAAGAGTAGAGCATTGAAAACAATGCCTTCTGGCTTAATGGATAAACCATTTTCTACTCAAACCTTGTTGTTGAGTATTGAAACGGCTATTGCGAATTACACAACACAAAAAATCCAAATAACAGGCATAAAAAACGTATTTTTACTTGTAAAGGATAATAGACAAATCATGAGAAAGGTTTTTTATCGTGATATTTATGAAATAACGGTAAACTGTGAGCAGGTTGTATTTGAAACGGTGGAGGAAAAAACGTTTATATACGGAAATAAAACATCGTTACCTAAATTTTTATCAGAAAACTTTTATCCTGATTTTATTCAAATTTTCAAATCTATAATAATAAACAAAGAATATATTACAGGTTATTCTGCGGCTGATTCTGTTTTATACGTAAAAATACCTAATAAACCAGAAAAAGAGTATTCTTTAGGAGATACTTTTAAAGTTGCCTTTTTAAAGGCTTGGAAACAGTGATTTCCCCCCACTTTTACCCTATTTCCTCCCATATTTTATACTATCTCAACGAAATTTTTCACTAATGGCTTTTTGTATACTGTAATTTTGAAGCATAATTTCAATGTAGAAATTATATAAACCTTATTTAAAGCGTATGCAAAAGTTCAAAATTTTCTCAATTATCGCACTACTGTGCGTATTGTTAGGGGGAAGTTCATGCAATCAACAGGAAAATCTTGTTCCTGTTGGTGATGGCAACCCTCCAGTATTCGGCAAGGCGATGCAAAATAATATTGCGAGCCAAGATGATATGACACCTATGGCAGCAGGCACTTATGACCTATTACCAATCATAGGTACATATGTATCCAACAATTCTAATTTTAGTGGAGGCAATTGTAGTGCCGCTACAGGAGGAATTGTAACGATGAAATCAGATGCAGTTTCTGGAAACACGCTTACTATTCGTTTTAAAATGAGTGCTGCAAACACAAATCTCCCTTCAGGTATATTCTATATCAAGGATGGTGGATACTGTGGAGCTGTTTTGGCTCAATACAGCGTTTCTGGAAATCCAAGCAGCCAAACAATTACCGTATCGCTTTCGTCAATTCCTGCCCAAGGGCAAAAAATTTACTATGGGATGTTCATTACGTCAGGAGGAATGCGTTATACTGCTGGATATATCAGAGCCGCTAGATTAACCGATTATTCTTCGCCTATTGGTTGGTGTACTGCTGGTGTGCGTTTGGCTAAAGGAGGAACATCAAATGGTACTGACGTAGTTGGTGGTGTTCCTTGGTCAGGTAATGCTTCTACTTGGTATACAGCTGCCAACAACAAAGGTTATTCAGTAGGTGGTACCCCACAACTTAATGCAATAGTTGTTTGGCCAGGACCATCTGCTTCTGGTCATACGGGAATTGTTACAGGGCAGGATGCACAAGGCAATTGGCTTTATAAGGCAATGAATGACAATGCGGGCTTTAACCAATGGACTTATAATCGCAAAATAAGCTCATTTTCTGGTGGTACACCAAGCTACATCTATTATTAAGGAAATGTGATTTTTATTTGTTATCCATTATTTTTACTTTTCAGTAAGAATAATGGGTATTTTTATTTTGAAATGAGGAAGGTATGTGTAGCTTTAAGATATTTGTATAGCATTTAATAGTTAAATACAGGAAAGCATCCATAAAAAACTCATCTTTCTTTTTTGTAGCTTGTCTTTTCCAAAGTTCAAAATGAAAAATGTAGCAAACTCTGTAAAATAATTTTGTTTGTTATAAAATAAGTTCCTAAATTTGTCGAATAATCGTATTAATCTGTAAATCAATCATTTCATATACTTAAAATAATGAAAATTTGTCAAACAAACTGCTTAAGCCCTCCGCACAGGCGGCACACAGGCAACCCACCCGCAAAAGCCCACGCTTCTTGCCAGTGTGCCGCCTCTGCCAACCCTCCTGTGTAGATAAAAATAAAATGCTCATACAACATGTAGCTTGCTGCATATCGCCACTTTTGCCAACGCTGCTAATCAACTTCACAAGTGGCGACATCAGCAAGCTCGGCGTTAGGCGATAATTTAAGTACTATAAAAAATGATTAAATAATATTGCTACACTAAAAAATGTAAGTTCTTGAAAATCAATATATTTTTGAACAATACTTTAATATTGGCAAAAATAAAATTTAAATTAATAATTACTCAAAATGGAATTGTTTACTTTACATAGAATATTCAATAAGAATATTTTCCGCATACCTGATTATCAAAGAGGGTATTCATGGGAGAAAAAACAATTAGAAGAATTATGGCAAGATATTCTTAACATAGATACTTCTAAGGACAGAGTTCATTATACAGGATTGATAACCGTCAAGCGAGTAGAAGATGCAATAGCTGTTTGGCGTGAAGATACCCCAATACTCAAACGGGGTTATACTCCTTTTTACGTTGTAGATGGTCAACAACGTTTAACAACTATCATCATTCTATTAACCGTTCTGTTGGAAAAAGCGATAGAACTAGAAGACGAAAAAAAAGGCATTTTCTTTCTTCAAAAGGGGGCTGATAAAGAAATACAAGAAGTTTTTTTGTATGAGAAAACACGCGGCACACATCCTGTAATTTCTTATTTTTTTGGCTATTCAGTAGATGACCCAAGTAATGAACATCTCAAGACAAAGATATTTGGATTAGCTTCGTCAAAATCACACAATGAATCTCAAAATACCGTTTATACGAATAATCTTAGTTATGCGAAAGATTTTTTTTATAGCCAAGTGAATTCCAAAATCAACAAAGCGAAGAAAGCAGACCAAATGAAAGTGGTTGAAGATATTTACACAAGCATAACTAATGGCTTAGTATTTGGTTACTTAGATATGCAGAATCAGCATAATATTGATATTCATGTTACTTTTGAAACGATGAATAACAGAGGTAAATTTTTATCTAAGCTGGAGCTTTTGAAGAATCGTTTGATTTATTTGACAACTTTATTAGAAATAGAAGATGATAAACGCAACAAATTGAGGAAGGACATAAATGAAGCATGGAAAACGATTTATACCTATTTGGGTAGAGGCAAAAAAACGCTTGATGATGACGATTTTCTGAAAAATCATTATATATTATTTTTTAAAGGTCAAAATGAAACAGATAAATTTGATTCTTTTTTATTGGAGGACTATTTTGTTTCTACCAAAATTACGAACAAAGAGGCAGAAACAACATTGGATTACGAAAGTATAAGCAAGTATGTAATGAGTATTCAAGAATGTGTAATTCCATGGTTTTATATGCATTATCCTGATTATGCTTCGCAAAATACATTAGATGAAAACACAAAGTTATTATTAGTTAAGCTAAATCGCTTAGGTTTTGCTAATTTTAAGCCTTTAGTGTTAGCTTCCTTAGCTAAAAAGCATGGATTTTTATTAATTAGTGATTTGCTAACAAACATAGAATTATATATTTTTGGTGTTTACCGTTTCTCTAGGTCTAAAAGCAATAAAGGGCAGAATTTTTCATATGAATTAGCGGAAAACATATACTTGGAAAATGAGGATTTGCAGACAGCTATAGATTCTATATGGGATAACTATACTTCAATCAACATAGAAAAATTTGCAGAATTTCTCTATGATTCGCTTAAAGCCACTAACAAAGCTGCTAAATTGGGTTGGTATAGCTGGGACACGATTCAGTATTTCTTATTTGAGTATGAAGAAGATATAAGAAATCGTGAAAGTCGAGGAAGTCGTCCTAAACTTTTATGGGAAGAAACAACCAAGGATTCTATAGAGCATATTTTCCCTCAAAACCCAAAAGAGGGTGAATGGAAAAGTTTTGAAAGCAGAAAAGAAGATGTTCAAAAAAAGCTATGTAACTCTCTCGGAAATTTATTACTCATCTCAAAATCGAAAAATTCTGGACTTGGCAATAAATCATTTGTTGAAAAGCGGGATAAGTATAAAGTAGGCGTTTATAGTGAAAACATAGTAGCGAAAGAAATAGAATGGACTCCCTTATCAATTTACGAAAGAGGGGAAGATATGATCGAGTTTATGTGTAGAAGATGGAGAATGAGAATAAATGATACTGACACTAGAAAGCTTCTTTTATTAGATGGAATAAAAATAAAATAAAATCGCCTAACATGGGTGCTGCCGACAATGCCGTTTTACCTGCCGCACGAAACCCACCCTCAAAACGGCACTGCGGGCAGCACATTTCGTTGGACGATACAAAAAAGGGAGTTACTGAAAACCCTTGCATTTTGCAAAAAGAGTAGGTTAGGACGGTATCAATCCGATAAATTGATAAATATTATTATTTTTTATTATGAATTGGCTAGATAATGAGGAAAATAAGCAGTTAGAAAAAGAACATAAACAACAACGCGAAATTGAGCGTTTAAAAGCCTTAAAAGACAATGAACTAGTCGATAAAAAGCCTGTAGAATACAAGGAAAATCAATTACCAATAGGAGTTATTGAAGCCTGCAATAAATTAAATGAAATTTTTCCTTATGACAAAATAAATAAAGTAAAAGTTACAAATGAAGATTTTCCAAGATTTCTCTATCACTTAATTATTGAGTGTAAGAATCAGTTAATTATAATAAAAAATGAAATAGGGGTAGAGCATATAGTATATGAGGAAAAATCAACTGTAATTGTAGAACTTTGCACAGAATTCTTAGTGGCATGGATAATACAAAATCAGAAATTGGCGATTATGCCGATACCGATAAAAGGAAATCAATTAGGAGTAACATTATTAGATATTTGTGATAGAGTAGTTGAGGAAATAGATATGATTGAAATGAAAGCTTCAACAAGAACAGAATTTGATACTCATTTTAAAAAAGCATTTAATTTAATTAAAGAACGAATGCAACCTAAATCAGGATGCTACATAGCTACAATGACTTATGGAGATTACAACCATCCCAAAGTGCTTTATCTTAGGCAATTTAGGAATAATACATTAAAAAAATATTTTATTGGCAGGAAATTCATAAATGTTTATTATTTTATATCTCCTATTTTTGTTAAATTATTTAGGAATAATAAAACAGTTGTAAAGATTTCTGAATATTGTTTAGATTTTATAATTAAATATATTTAGGAATATATGAAAAAGCATATTTTTAAAATATCAGAACGAACAGAATCGCAAAATTTTCTGTTTAATTTTAAAGATAAAAAATTAAAATCGTCCAACATGGGTGCTGCCGACAATGCCGTTTTACCTGTCGCACGAAACCCACCCTCAAAACGGCACTGCGGGCAGCACATTTCGTTCTCTGCCACGCCTTAAAGCATTACTTATTAAGCATTGTGGTTAATCAAAATTTGGGGAAAAAAGTTTTTATCTCCATTTCATTCCGATAAAACCCTTTTTCCCCAAATTTTGTAGAAAAAGCATAGCTTGAAAATTGACGTTTTAAAAAGGGCAAAAAACGACATGTTTTAGGGTAAAAAGTTCATTGAGAGTTGCAGAAAAT
>JAYUZN010000047.1:0-2164 GCA_043751755.1 Bacteroidota bacterium
CTGGGTTAATTCCTTGTTGAAAATAATAGATTCCTTGTTTTTATTCCCATATAACAAATAAACATTGCTTTGTGGCTCTGTTTGTAAGATGGTTTTCAAATTGGAAAAAATGGGGGTAATGCCACTTCCGCCTGCAAACATAAAATAGGATTTGCCTTTTTCGGTGGCTTTTTGAAAGGTAAAATCACCCATAGGCGGCAAAGCCTCCATTTTTGCGCCTTTTTCCACCGCTTGACAGAGATAGGTAGAAACTGCCCCTCCTGCCACTTTTTTGACGGTAATATGTAGTTTTTTGTCAAGCGGCGAGGTAGAGAGAGAATAGGCTCGCCTAAAGGTTTTGCCTGCTATATGGAGGCGAAGGGTGAGATATTGCCCTGCTTGATAGGCAAAATGCGTATTTTCTTCGGGCAAAAACGCCAAAGTTACGGCATCAGGGGTTTCGTGTATCACCTCCTGAACGGTGAGGGGGAAGAATGTTTCCATATTTAGGGTAGATTTCTCGCAGATTTTCGCAGATAATAAAGACGCAGATTTTCACAGATTTTTGAAAGCTCTTTCCTAACATCTGCGAAAATCTGCGGTTCAATTTGTGAAAATCTGCGTGAAATAACTACGTTTCCCCACGCCCATCGCCCAAAATCCCTGTTACACGTTCAAACCACAAAATATGTACGCCCTTTTGAAAAAAAGCAAGAATATTTCCGCCCTTTTCGTGCGCAAAAACTATCTTTGCGCTCCATTTCATAATTGGACGGTTTGACAAACCGTCCTAAAATACCTTCTTTCCTTCTCCATGCTACCTATCATCTACATATCGCTCTCACAGTTCGTATTTGCCGCCTTGTTGGTTTTTACAAAAGAAAAACGGCAGGCTTCCGATTTCGTTTTGGGCTATTGGTTGGCTTTGATGGCTCTGTTTTTGGGCTTAATCATTGTGGAGCAATATGGCTGGACGAGTGTTAATTTGGAGTTGTTTCCTTTTGCCTATACTTTGGGTCCTTTTTTGTACTTGTATGTGCATAAACTCACGGATTTGCAGCCTCATATTGAGGAGAAAGATTTGGCGCATCTTGTTCCTTTTGCCTTGATATGCGTCATGGCTGCCATGAGTCATAGCGGCATTGATGACGATTTTATACAAGGGAATATTTTTGCTAAAGAAGCCATTTTTTATGCCATTTCTATCATTTTGCATGTCTTGATCTATGCCATTTTGAGTTTTCGACATTTGCGCAAGCACCCAAAAAATGTCTTAGATATGCTCTCTTATCAAAGTTCAAGCATTTCGTTGAAATGGCTGTATATGACCGTTTTGATTTTTCTAAGCACTTTTATTTGCACGTTTATTTCGCTCATTTTCAACTACTTCTACCATTCAAAATGGACAAATCCTGCTCTGCCCTTTTTTTCAGGGCTTTGTGTGTTTGCCTATACAATTAGTTTTTTTGGGGCGCGGCAATCGGCTGTTTTTAGCATAAAACCAGAGCCGTTGGAAACAGAAGCCTTGCAAGAAATGGAAAAAGAGGAGGCTATTCTGCCAGATGAATTGGCTGAAAATGCGCAAAAAACGGAACGTTATGTCAATTCGGGTTTGTCGCAGGAAATCGCAGCACAATATGAGCAGCAGCTTATTCTTTATTTTGAAACAGAAAAGCCCTACATGCTGCGCGAACTCAATGCGCAAATGGTGGCGAGACGCTTGGGAATCAAGCAACACCATCTCACCGAAGTGATGAACGAATATATGGGGAAGAATTTTTATACTTTTGTGAATGAATATCGGGTGGCGGAGGTGGAACAAATGCTCAAAAATCGGAAATTCGACCATTATTCTTTGCTTGGCATAGCTTATGAGGCGGGTTTTAACTCCAAATCTTCGTTTAATACGATTTTCAAAAAAATAACAGGACTCACGCCTACGGAATATAAGGCGCAATTGGAAAATTAGAGTTGTTTCTGACCTGTATTTGCGCTTTTTTCGATGTATTACAGCTCATTTAATTTCTACCATTTAAACAGATTAATTCCTGCTGCAAAGAAAATGGAGCTGACAAAACGCAAATACCTCTCATTTTACCACAAATATCTCTCATTTTACCGCAAAGTTCGCAAAGGAACCGCAAAGAACGCAAAGGAATAACTCAAAATTACCCACTTTGCGTCC